>JANMKB010000642.1:0-18469 GCA_031371805.1 Blastocatellia bacterium
TGAATTTTTGTATTTTCTAGAGATGGTGTTGATGCCACTTGTTTAAATTCATAGTATCCTCTGAGGATTCGACAAATTGAACGTAACCCTTTGCCAATTGGCTTGCCATAATCAGGACTCCAACCGGCCCATTCTCGTATAATTGCTTGAGGCGAAAGAATATTTCTTAAGGTTTGATATGTGCTACAAAGATCATCATACGTTGTACTAAAAACAGGACCTGATAGATACTCTGATGTTCTGTAAATTCTGAACTCAAGCCCATTACTAATGCAAAAGAATATGGCGTTAATTTCTGGATGCGTCGCATAAGTATATGCTTGCGCAATTACCTCGGTCGTAATTTCTTCTCGCGGATTCTTTGCTTCTAAAACCCACCGATGTTTTTCTTTTACTACGCAATAATAATCTGGTTTACCTCTTAAAAGGGGATCGTCCTTCTTGCGTTTTCCAAGTGCAGAATATGGGTATTTTAAGGTTAGCCACTGCTCTCAAATTATATTATTCTCTGTGCCTGCTTTGTATCCCAAGTCTCTTAACAGGAAATCCAGGAACTCAGCACGAACATCTGCCTCATTAAAAGTTGAAAAATCTAATGGCTCAAATTTCATAACTAATGTTGAGAAGTTTCAGGAATATAAACCGTTTAGTGTTCACGCCGCGCCGCGAATTGCAGGCAAACCTGAATATCCTGCGGAGTAAGTTCTGGAAAATCTTCAAGAATTTCTTCGGGACTCATTCCTGATGCGAGCCAGCCCAGCACATCCGCGACAGTAATTCGCATGTGACGGATACAGGGTTTGCCGCCGCGTTTGCCTGGTTCAATCGTGATGATTTTACTTAAATCCAGCATAGTAAATTACCTCTGACTAAGCATAACATTTCAGATTCATAAACTCATTCAAATTCAAGATTTTCAACCAAGGGCGGCGCTCATAAAAGCCGCTAATTTCTGCGGATCAAGTGCGTCATTCGTCCGAACACCGCCGCATAAATCAAGTCCGAACGGTTGCACTGTATCAAGTGCGGCTTTGACATTTCCTGCTTTTAATCCGCCGGCGAGGAAGACCGGAATTTTCGCCTGCTCGACAATCTGGCGGCTCAATTTCCAATTGTGTGTGCGACCTGTACCGCCTAGTTCTTTCACGGCTAAATTCGGATTGCCGCTGTCTAATAATAAAGCGTCGGCGTGGGCTGAAATTCGCAGCGCTTCGTCAATGGCTTGTTCATTGAGGACGTGAATGACCTGAACGAATTTAACGTGGGGCAAAGCCTGGCGCAAGTTCTGGTACGCTCCATCTGGCAGGGCATCAACGATTTGGATTGTATTCGTTAGCGTGCGGTGATGATGCGCAATGATCGCCTCCGCAGACGTTTCGCTGGTCAATAAAAAAGTTGCGACAGGTGGCGGCACGGACTGCGCAATTGAACAAATCAAATCGTCTGCAATAACGCCGGGGCCGCTGGGCATCTGGCCGACCAGCCCCAGCGCAGAGGCTCCAAAAGAAATCGCCATCTGCGCTTCTGCAATTGAACTGATACAACAGATTTTGATCCGCGGCTTCATCATATTTGTTTATTCTATCGGATAGTTTTCCTGCCTGATAAATTGCCACGCAACTTTAGTGCGTGGCAAGGATCAGAGGACAAAATAAGGCTTGAGCCGAATCTCTGAAAAATAAAGCAAAAAGTCCTTATCGCTTCAGCTAAAGCAAATCAGAAAAAGAAATCTTCACTAATTTGGCTAAAGCCCTTTATTCAGGACTTAACCTGCCACGAGTTGAAACTCGCGGCAATTCATAAAATCATCGCGGCAATTTATAAAACCATCACCGTCCGAGCTATTGTTTTGCCGGGCGAAAATTTCTGGCAAATTTCGCCTCATGTCTTTCCGGCTTGTATTCGTGAATAGATTCGTGCTATTTGACACGGCTTCATCTTTAAGTGTATTGCTTATGGGCTGAGACTTCAGCCGCGCATTTATTTATTGGAACCTATTATGTCGAAATCATTAGTTATTGTCGAATCGCCCGCCAAAGCGAAAACCATCAACAAATATTTAGGGAAGGATTACAAAGTCCTTGCCTCGGTCGGTCATATAAAAGACCTGCCTAAAAAAGGGCTGGGCGTAGATGTCGAAAAAAACTTCGAGCCGACTTACGAAGTAATGCCCGGCAAAGAAAAGGTCGTCAGAGAATTGAAGGCGGCAGCGAAAGAAGCCGACACCATTTTCATCGCGACTGACCCTGACCGCGAAGGGGAAGCGATTGGCTGGCATATTGCCGAAGAAGTCGGTGGCAAAGGAAAAAACAAAAAACCAATCTTCCGCGTGATGTTCAATGAAATCACCAAAGCGGCGGTCAACGAAGCATTTAATCATGCGGCACAAATCAACGAGAATTTAGTTGACGCGCAACAGGCGCGGCGAGTGCTGGATCGGTTGGTAGGCTATCAGGTTTCGCCATTGCTGTGGGACAAAGTGCGGCGCGGTCTTTCCGCCGGTCGCGTGCAAACTGTCGCTGTCCGTTTGGTCGCCGAACGCGAACGCGAAATTCAGGCGTTCGTCAAAACTGAATACTGGTCAGTCACTGCAAATTTATCCGCGCAACTGCCACCGATCTTTGATGCGAAGCTTTACAAAATTGCCGACCAAACGGTGAAGAGTTCGGGGTTCGATCAGGGCGTCAAAAAATCTGAAGTTCACATCAAAAGTGAGGACGAAGCGAAACAGATTTTGACGGAGCTTGAAGGCGCAAAATATGTTGTCGCTGAAGTTTCGACGAAAGAAAAAAAGCGTAATCCGGTGCCGCCTTTCATCACTTCAAAATTGCAACAGGAAGCTTCGCGCAAGCTGCGTTTTCCCGTGAAGAAAACGATGCAGATCGCGCAAAAACTTTACGAAGGTAAAGATGTCGGCGAAGGCACGGTCGGTTTGATTACCTATATGCGGACCGATTCGACGCGTGTTTCGGAGGGCGCTTTACAGGAAGTCCGTGAGTTTGTGGCTGGTCGTTACGGACAAAATTATTTGCCGGAAAAAGCAATTCATTATCGCTCGAAAAAAGATGCGCAGGACGCCCACGAAGCGATTCGCCCGACCTCGGTTGCGCTCTCGCCCGAATCCCTTGCGCAATATCTCGACAAGGATGAACTGGCGCTCTATCGCTTAATCTGGCAGCGCTTTGTCGCTTCGCAAATGATGCCCGCGCTTTTTGATCAAACGACAATTGATATTGCGGCAGGCGAAAAATATCTCTTCCGCGCCACTGGCTCCGTGCTTAAATTCGACGGCTTCCTGGCGGTGTACGAGGAAGGCAAAGATGAAAAAGACGAAGAGGATGAAGAGCGTGCCGCGAAATTGCCAAAAGTCGAAAAAGGCGAAAATCTGAAGTTGAACGCGCTCACGCCGAATCAGCATTTTACTGAACCACCGCCGCGTTACACCGAAGCCACACTGGTCAAAACGCTCGAAGAAAAAGGCATCGGACGCCCTTCAACGTATGCTTCGATTATGACGGTGATTCAGGATCGTGAATACGTCGAAAAACGCGAAGGCAAATTCCATCCGACCGATCTTGGTTTCATCGTCAATGATTTGCTCGTCGAAAGTTTTACCGATCTTTTTGATGTGCAATATACTGCGCGAATGGAACAGGAACTGGACGAAATCGCCGAAGGTAAAATCAAATGGACGGCGTCGTTGCGAGGGTTTTATGACAAATTCACGGTTGATTTAAAATCTGCCCAGACCCACATGAAAGATGTGAAGCGGCAGGAAATTCTGACCGACGAAGTATGCGAAAAATGCGGCTCGAAAATGGCGATCAAATTTGGGCGCTTCGGTCAGTTCCTCGCCTGCACCAATTATCCCGAATGCAAAAGCACTCGCGAAATCGTCAAGCCCACCGCGAATGCCAGCGGCGAAGCGACGGCGGAAGGCGCGACTGACGAAAATCCCTACGCCAACGAAACCTGCGAAAATTGCGGCAAAGGAATGGTGCTGAAAAAAGGCCGCTTCGGATCATTTCTCGCTTGTACCGGTTACCCGGATTGTAAGACGACGCGCAAAATTGCCAAGTCCGGCGCAGTGATGGCAGCGCCGCAATTACTGAATGAAAATTGCCCTGATTGTGGTGCGCAGATCGCCATCAAACAGGGGCCTTACGGCGAATACACAGGCTGCACCAGTTGCAAATATGTGAAGCGCGAAACCACTGGCGTCGCCTGTACACGTCCGGGTTGCAAAGGTGAAATTGTCGTCAAAAAATCAAAACGCGGCAAAGTGTTTTATGGCTGTTCCGGCTACCCCGAATGCGACCGGGTTTATTGGGACAAGCCCGTCGCCAAAGTCTGCCCGGAATGCCAGTCGCCATTTTTGCTGGAAAAATACAACGCCAAAAAAGGCGAGATGACGCTGAATTGCGCCAATGAAGGATGTGAATATAAATCCATCAATGCAACCGAAGCCCCAGCCGAGCCAACAACGCAAAAAGCCACGTTGTAAGCGTTGTTAGGTGATGATTGGCTTCCCGCATAAATATGATCAATGGCGAGACAGGAGAGCTTCAGTTTGAGTTTCAGGACTGCCCCGCCAAATTCGGTTCCGGCTTAACACAAACTGAATTTCGGTCATCCATCTTGGGAGTTGATGCAAAGGTTCTAGTTAAAAACGGTGCTTACTCATCTTTCACCGTTAGTAATTGTCAGAACGGCGCTCATAGATTTTCACTCTCACTATTTTTTTTAATGAGATGCTGGACTCCTTACAACTGGTGCTAACAGTTCCTGAGCTTGAAAATCTGTGGGCAACCTGGTCGAAAGAAAAAGAGTTATAACTGAAAAATCTTCATGACAAATAGCTGGCTTCAATGAAGCTTAAACCTAAATACAAATTTGAATGGGGAGCAATTGAATCAAACTTTGACCCCAAGAGTGGCTTCTCTTCGATAACAATTCGATATGCGTGGCAAGGAAAACTTTGGATACCAGAATAATCGCCTGACAGTTATTTCCATAGAGCGGTGTAGCTTGTGTACTTAGGTTTCATTCAGTGCCACAACGCGGCAAAATAGTTGTTAATTTCCAATTCATAAAAAAACAGGCAGAGCGAGAACAATTTCCACTCTGCCTGTTTTTTTATGAATTGTCCCCAACCGCAATTAGCGTTGGATACGTGCTGAGCCGCCTTTGGCAAAGGCTCACACCTGACCCACTGTTGCCATTGTTGTGTCGCCGGAGAACGTCGTCAGCAACGCTCCGTGCGCCCAGCCCAGCTTGATCGCCGCCGCTGGTGTTTCGCCACTGAGCAGGCCATAAACGCTTTAATTAGAGCGTTGCAGATCAGCCCCGACTTAGTTCGTACCTTTCATCTTTTTGATATAGTCACCATTGACGCCGTGAATTTTTAGTTTCAATAACTCGTCTACGGAAAGATTGCTGTAGCCCGCGTCCTTCATTTCCTGAATAAATTTCCCATCAATCCCGTGAATTTTCATGGCGACAAGTTTGTCGAAAGGCAAACCGTTATAGCCGAGCGTCTGTACGCCTTTGATGAAGTCGCCGTTAATGCGATGAATGCGCATTGTCATCAACTGATCCAGCGAGAGATCAGTGAAGCCCTGCGCTTTGGCTTCGCTGATAAATTCACGATCAACTTTGTGGATTTTCATTGCCAGCAATTTATCCAGCGGCAAATTTTTGTAGCCGAGGTCGGTGGCTTCTTTGATAAACGTCGCATCCACTTTATGGACGCGCAACGCAATTGCCTTGTCAGCGGAAATGTCTTTGTAGCCGAGCGCCTGCATGCTGCGGATAAATTCTTCGTCTACCTGAAAAATCCGAAAGGCGATTAGCTTGTCTGCTGAAACTTTCTCGAAGCCCATCCGTTTCACTTCATCTACAAATTTTGTCGTGACATCGTGCAAGGTCATGGCAAACACTTTTTCCGACGATAAATTATCGTAGCCCAAACCGTGCATCGCACTGATAAAATTTCCATTCGGCGTAAAGCGAAAATCGCCGACGCCTTTGCTATCATTCACCAGGCCTGTGAAGAGAATTTCTCCGGCTTCTTTTTTGAAAGCGAATTGCGTATTGCCGTTAGCGTTCGGATTAAAGCCGGAAAATTCTTCCAGCTTAAACGTCGAACTCATTTGCGAATGACCATTGGGCTTGCGCATTTCCATTTGCAACCAGAGCCGTTTTCCTTTGTCGGTATCGGTGACTTTGGCTGACCAGTCGCCCGTGACTTGTTCCTGGGCGGCAACTGTCCGCGCAGCCCGCGAAGAATAGACGAGTCCTAAAGCTGTAACGACCAGAGCCGCACAGAGCAATGCTTTTTTCATATTTCCCCTTTTTAGTTAGCTGCTTAATTTTTGAGCAAAATTGAATCTATGCCGCGAATTTTCATTTCCAGCAATTGGTTCGCCGAAATATTTTTGAATCCGGCAGCTCGCATTTTTTTCACGTAATCGGCATCAATGCCGTGCAATTTGAAGCGAATTAATTGTTCGAGCGTGAGCTTATCAAAGCCCATCTCGCGCATTTCTTTGACGTATTCTGTTGTCACGCCATGCAATTTCACTTGCGTCAAATCCCGTACCGATACGTTATCAAAGCCGAGAGCGCGTAATGCCTTTGCGTCATCGGCTGAGACTCCGAGAAGTTTGAGGTGAATCAATTCATTAGCAGGTAATTTCCCAAAGCCGGAGCTTTGCGTTTGCTGAATGTATTCCGGCGTAATGCCGTGCAACTTCATCTGCGTCAATTGATCCGCCGTCAAATTGTCGTAGCCGGCGCGTTTCATCTCTGCTGCGAATTCCGACGTGACGCCAAGCAAACGCATGTGCGAGAGTTTACGAATTGGAAGATTATCAAAACCAGCCTGCTTCATCGCGCTAATGTATTCAGGCTTCAAGCCGGAAATTTTGAATTGAATGATGTCACGCGCCGACAATTTTTCATTGCTCAGGCTTTGCGCTTCTTTGATGTACGCCTCATCAATCCCGTGAATTTTCAGTTCGACAATTTGCCGGATGGTCAGATTCTCAAAGCCAGCTTTGTGCATCGCTTCGATGTATTCTGAAGTCACGCCATGAATTTTCATGTTGACCAAATTGTCTGGCGTCAATGAATTTTCTTCGGCTTTTTGTTTGGCTTGTTGCTGGGCGTCAAGCTGCGCGTTTTGTTGCGCACGTTGTGCATCTATGAGCGCTGCCTGCGCTTGCGCCATTTGCACTTGCACGTCTGCTGCAACTTTGACATTCGCATCCAGCGCCGCAAGTTCGGCATTACGTTTCGCTAACTGGTCAACTCCTCCCGCTAATCTTGCATCTACCTCAGCTTGTAATTTGGCAATTTCTGCTGCCTTGAGCGCCACTTCCTGCGCTTCGGTGGCGGACAATTTTTCCTGCCCGGACTTCACTTGCAAGGCGTCCAGCGCCGCTTTTTCCGCCACTAATTTTGCGGCTTTATCCTGTAAATCAGCCTGGTCGTTCAGTGCAGATTCAGTTTTTAACGCATCCAACTCAGCCTTTTGCTTGAGCAACATTTCTTCTGAAGCTTTCGCTTTTTTCTTGTCCTGCGAGGTTGCCTGCAACGAAGCCAACGGCAACACAATCGCCGTAATCATCAGAGTCAGAACTGCGATTTTTGCAGGCGTCAGAATTCCGCGTTGTACCTGTGGGTTCAGAATTGAACGGACACGATTTTCTAATTGTGAACATGCCATTCCCACCGTGACCGCAGCGGTTTGGCGATTCATCTCAAACGATTTGGCAAGCGCGACTAAATATCCGGCGTAATCCGAAGCCCGCGTTCCCAGCGCCAGCACCGTATCGTCACACGCCAATTCTCTTTCTTTGCGCAATTGTTTTGCCGCATACCACACGAGCGGATTGAACCAGTAAACCGCACAGGCAATATTTGCCAGCATTTGCGTTAAGCAATCGCGCCGTTTGACGTGCGCCAATTCGTGCAACAAAACCATTCGCATCCAATCGGCATCCCAATCGGCAGCTTCTACGGGCAATAAAATTACGGGGCGTTTGATTCCGGCAGTCACAGGCATCGCTAAATCTGCGCTGACATACAACGCGACAGGCGTCTGCAAATCCAAATCCGCTGCTAAATTTTGTATCAAAGCAGTCATCGGCGCATCAGAAACTAATGCTGAATTGGCAAGAATGCGGCGGATTTTGATCGAAGCTCCGATGAGCCGTGTGAGGAAAAACAAAACTCCTGCGCTCCAAATCATGGCTAAGACTTGTGAGAAATCCGGTCGCCAGTTGGCAGGTTCGACATTTTGTACGGGGCTAACTTGCGTTATTTGCGGGGAAGCTAAGAGTAGTGATTCGTCCAGTTTGAAGTCTTCAGATGGGATGGTTGTAGTTTGTACCGTAGCTTTCGCAGGCATAATCGGAGCCTGAATGCGTGGCAGCACCTCAATCAGAACCGGGAGCATTAATAATCCAACCAGCGCGAGGCTCCATAATAAATGTCGTGCTGCCGCCGAAGCTTTTTGTAGCGCGAGTGCGAGCAATCCTGTCAGCGCCAGAATGATTGTGACTTTAAGCGTAATATCGAGCAGTAATTGCCAGTTCATGATTATCTCCCTTCCTTTCGTGCTTGTTCAATTAAAATTGAGAGCCGATCCAGCTCTTCCTGCTTGAGTTTTGTTTTTGATAAGTCGAGCAATGCGGCGACTGCCTGTTCGGTTGAATTATCAAAGAACGTTTGGAGCATTTGCTTCAACGCCGATTTGCGCGCTTTTTCGCGCGCCATCGTCGGCATGAAAACATATTTCGCGCCGTCGGTTTCGTGCTGCAAATAGCCTTTTTCTTCCATCAGCCGCAACAATGCCCGCACGGCTGAATAACCCGGCGCATCAGGAATTGCTTCCATCACCTCTGCCGCTGTCGCTTTCCCCCGCGCATGAATGATGTCCATAATTTGCCGTTCACGACGACTTAAATGTAAATGTGCCTGCGCTGCCATTAGTTGGTTTTCTCCTCTGCTTTTTCTGCGCTGCTAATTTTTTAGCACCTGATGCTAAAAAATTAGCAGCCTTCGTGAAACGTGTCAAGCGTCAATGCTAAATTTTTAGCATTGACGCTTGACCCGTAAAATTAATACGCCCGGTTTTTTGAAATAAAATAAATTGCCACGTCACTTTAGGGCGTGGCAGGAGTTATCGTTAACTCCTACTTGCTCGCCACTGCATTATTTACACCCAGCTTCTGCGCTAACATCCAGGTCATCAATTCCGGTTCGGCATAAGCCTTGTCCCACGAATTATGATTGATGCCAGGGTATTCGGTGTATCTGACGTTACCGCCAGCGGCCTTGAGGGCTTCATTCATTTTTTGTGAGCCTTCGACCGGAACTACGGCATCTGCGCCACCGTGAAAAATCCAGGTCGGAGTTTTGCCGATCTTTTTGGCGGCTTCGGCGTACAGGTCTACACCTTCGGGTTGGACGGGCATGCCAGGCGAATTCCGTAACCGCTCAGGGACTTTCAGACCGCCACAGACAGGCGCAATCGCCGCGAATTTGTTGGGATATTTTTGGCTGATGCCCCAGGTTCCATAACCGCCCATCGAAATTCCCGTCAGGTAAGTTCTTTGCGTATCACCGTTGAATTCTTTGACGCTTTGTTCAAGTGCTTTCATTGCCTGCGCTTCCATTTCGGGGGCGAGCCACCACACGTCTTTGCGGCATTGGGGAAAGACCACGACAGCAGGGAAGCGTTCGTTTTTTTTCCGAATCGCCGTGCCGATGCCAACCTCGGTTTGAACGACGCCATCTTCGCCGCGTTCGCCAGCGCCGTGTAAAAATAAAACTACCGGCCATTTTTGATTTTTGTTCCAGTTAGCGGGAACATACACCTGATAGCGATAAATGTTTTTGCCAATAGTGACGGTACGGTTGAGAAAGCCCGTTTCAGTTTTTCCAGCGAGTGCCATAGTTGTAAATAAAGTTATTCCAATTAGCAGAAATTGTAGTTTAATTCTAAGCATCGAATTTTTCCTTTCGTGGGTTGAATGTGTCGCCAAATTGTAAGTGCAGCGTGCACTTTTCTGCAACGCAGTGAAGGTGCGATAAAGATTATGTCAAATATCGAAATTGTTCGCGTCTTACTATTTCTTGCGGTCGTCGGTTTTATCTACGGTCTGACATTGATACTGATCGTGCGTTGGTTTTATCTTCGCTTCTTCCTGCACGAATTGTCGCCGAGGCCTTTATCGAAAAGCGGAAAAGCTATTTTATGCCTCGCGTTCATTGGCTTGTTCTGTATGGCTTACAGTCATTGGATCGAACCATATTGGATTGAGGTCAGCCGCGTAAATTTATCCAGCCCGAAATTGTCAGGCGCTACGCGTCCGCTTCGCATCGCGCACATTTCAGATTTGCACTGCGATCCGGTTGTGCATGTCGAAGATAAAATGATTGCGACGATAGCGAACGAAAAACCTGATTTGATTGTGTTCACCGGCGACACGATGAATGAAGCGGCGTCCCTGCCGGTGCTGAAACAAACACTCACAAAACTTTCGGCCCTCGCTCCGACTTTTGTAGTCAAAGGAAACTGGGACGTTTGGTATTTCCCTGCGCTGGATTTATTTGGTGGTACGGGTGTGCGGGAATTAAAGGACGAAGCGGTGAAATTCGATGTTGCTGGAACGAGTCTGTGGCTGATCGGTTCGCCCGTCGCCAGCCAACCAAATTTTGAAAAGGCTTTTGCGGCAGTTCCACCCAATGCTTATCAGCTTTTGTTGTATCACTATCCCGACGAAATCGAAGCGGCCAAAAAACGTCAGGTAGATTTGTACTGTGCTGGTCACACGCACGGCGGACAAATCGCACTCCCGTTTTATGGGGCTTTGCTTACGTTCTCGAAATTTGGCAAGAAGTACGAAGCCGGATTATTTCACGAAGATGAAACCTGGCTGTATGTCAATCGCAGGATCGGAATCGAAGGTGCGCCGCGCTTTCGGTTTTTTGCGCGCCCGGAAGTGACGATGATTGAAATCAGTGGTCAATGAGGGGTGAACAGAAACGAGTTGAATTGCCGCGAATTTTAACCTGGCAAGCTTTGTGCTCATTATAATTCAATTCACTGAACGCGTAGCACTGGCTGCTCTACATTCTATTGCACAATAATAGTCTGGACCCAAAACGCTTTGTAAATTCCAGGCAATCCTGCAATGATTCGTTGCTGGTTTTCCAAAATAATTGCAAAGGATTTACGCCATGAATATGCGAAGCTGCTGGCTCGTGCTGGTTTTACTGCTGACGATTTTTAGCGCCGCGCAAGCGCAATCACAGCGCCCGAATATTGTCCTCATTCTTGCCGATGACCTGGGCTACGGAGACTTGCAAAGCTTCAATCCAAACTCAAAAATTCCGACACCAAATTTGGATAAGCTGGCGCGGCAAGGAATCCGCTTCACTGATGCACATTCGCCTTCGTCGGTGTGTACGCCAACGCGGTATTCGTTGTTGACGGGGCGCTATCCGTGGCGTTCGCGGTTGAAAGCGGGCGTACTGCCACCGCTGGGTTTGCCGCTGATTGAAGCAGGGCGACTTACATTGCCCGCGATGCTGAAAGCGCAGGGCTACGCGACGGCGATTATTGGCAAGTGGCATTTGGGTTGGGATTGGCCTACGACGGATGGAAAGGTCGCGGCAATTACGCCGAATGGATTAAGCAATGTGGATTTCACCAAGCCTGTCGCCAATGGCCCATTAACACGGGGCTTTGATTATTATTTTGGCGTAGACCTGCCGAATTTTCCGCCGTATGTCTTCATCGAAAATGACCGCACGCTTGGCATTCCAACTGAAACAATTCCGCCCAATAATCCTGACATTAACCGCAAAGGGCCGATGATGAAGGATTGGGAACCGGTGAAGATTTTGCCTGCGATTACGGAGCGTGCCGTACGTTATGTGGATGAGCGCGGCAAAAATAAGCAGCCATTCTTTTTGTATTTCGCGCTGACTTCGCCGCACTATCCAGTCGTGCCTTCACCTGAATTCAGAGGCAAAAGTCAGGCAGGTGATTACGGAGATTTTGTTGTGCAATCGGATGCGGCAGTAGGCGCAGTAATGGACGCGTTAAAGCGCAACAGACTGGATAAAAACACGCTGGTAATTTTCACGAGCGACAACGGGCCGGAAGTCGCTTCGGAAGTAAAAGTCGGCGCCTACGACCGCATCCAAAAATCACAGCATACCAGCATGGCAAATTGGCGCGGAGTCAAACGCGACAGTTGGGAAGGCGGTCATCGTGTGCCGTTCATTGCGCGTTGGGAAGGGAAAATTCCGGCTGGAAAAACCAACGACACATTGATTGGACACCTTGATTTAATGGCTTCGTTTGCGGCGTTGACAGGATATAAATTGCCGAATGAAGCTGCGCCGGATAGTTACAATCAATTGGACGTTTTACTAAAAAATAAGGCGGCGAAAACCCCACGCGAAGCGCTGGTGTATCACGAACATCAGGGAGATTTAGCGTTGCGCAAAGGTGAATGGGTATTCGTGGATTCAAAAACGTGCGGTGACGGCAACAAAGAACCGGAATGGTTTCGTCGTGAACGCGGCTTGCACGATTGTGCTGGCGCAGGCGCGTTGTACAATTTAAAAACTGATCCCAGGCAGGCAAAAAATCTGTATGACGCGCAACCTGAAAAAGTACGCGAGATGAAAATGATGCTCGACAAAATCCGTCAGGAGGAACGTACCAGATAATTTTATGAAATTAAAAATTTGCCTATGCCTATTGGTTGTTCTACTCTCGGCTACAAATTTTGCGAAGGCACAAACCTTACTACGCAACAAGCCAAACATTATTTTGATTCTGACTGACGATCAGGGTTATGGAGATTTAGGGCGACACGGCAATCCGATTTTGAAGACGCCGAATCTTGATCGTTTGTACGATGAATCGGTGCGCTTCACTGATTTTCATGTCAGCCCAACGTGTGCGCCTACGCGGTCGGCGTTGATGTCGGGACGGCACGATTTTAAGAATGGTGTCACGCATACGATTTTGGAACGCGAACGGATGACGCTGAGGACTACAACCATCGCGCAGGTGCTGAAGAGCGCCGGATACACGACGGGAATTTTTGGCAAGTGGCATTTGGGCGATGAACCAGAGCGCAGACCGAATCGGCGTGGCTTTGATGAGATGTTCATTCACGGTTGCGGCGGCATTGGGCAAACATATCAGGGAACTTGCGGTGACGCGCCCGGCAATTCATATTTTGATCCAGTCATTTTGCACAACGAAAAATTTGAAAAGACCAATGGATATTGCACCGATGTATTTTTCGGACAGGCGATGCAATGGATGAAAACTGTCAAAGGTCAGCGTCCGTTTTTTGCGTACATCACACCCAACGCGCCGCATGCTCCGCTCGATGTTCCAACTCAATACGAAAAGTTATATGCGGATCAATTGCCGCAGGATAAAGCCGGAAAAAACACGGCAAAGTTTTTCGGTATGATTCACAACATTGATGAAAACGTTGGCAAATTATTGGCGATGCTGAAAGAGCAAAACCTTGAACGCGAGACGCTGGTGATTTTCATGAATGATAACGGCGGAACCGAAGGCGTACACGTGTGGAATGCAGGAATGCGCGGTGCAAAAAATACGCCGTATCTTGGCGGCACACGTGCGATGAGTTTTTGGCGCTGGACTGGAACATTCACACCGAAATCCGTAGATAAACTAACCGCTCACGTTGATGTTTTTCCGACGCTTGCAGCCTTGGCAGGCGCGAAACTCTCTGCCCGCGTCAACGCTCAGGTTGAAGGCCAGAGCCTGGTGGCATTGCTGAAAGCTAACATTCCTAATTGGCCGGAACGTGTTTTCGTTCGCCATCTTGGGCGCTGGCCGAAGGGGGCTGATCCGAATTCGTATAAATACGTGCAAGTCAGCATTCGCAATTCGCGCTGGCAACTGGTGAGCGATAATAAAGAAAACGTCAAACGCTGGACACTATACGATCTGCAAACCGATTCTGGCGAAACGACCGATGTTGCGTCAGCACACCCCGAAATTGTCCAGTCGCTCGAAGCAGCATACGACAAATGGTGGGCGGAGGTCTTGCCCATGCTTGATAATGAAAATGCTGCACAACCTGCGGTCAATCCTTATCACGAGCAGTACTGGAAACAATACAAAGGCGCGGGGCCGAACAATGTTCCGCCCGGTGCAAAATTTGTGACCAGATGAAAAAATTGCGGTTATGAATGATTGGAGATGAAAATGAAATTTGCTCAGATGCAACTGAGTTCATTACTTGCGTTTTTTTGTTTTGGTTTGTTACTGCCTGCCTCCGCTCAACCTGCGCTTGATCTCACGCGGGCAGTAATTGTCGCTCCGGCAAATTTTTCCGGCCCTGAAAATAAAGCCGTGCAAATGTTGGTTGAAGAAGTCGAGAAGCGTTCGCAGGTGCGATTGTCGCGTATCAGTCAAGCGCCGAACGACAGCACGCCTGTCATTGCGATTTCGCGCACAAGCAATAAAGACGGGCTTCCGCACGAAGGCTATCAAATCAAAACCGCGACGAATTCAATTGCGATTATTGGCAACGATGCACGCGGCGTGTTGTTTGGTACAGGCCATTTATTGCGTAGTTTGCGCATTGAGAAAAACAAAATTACGTTGCCTAATGCGCTCACTCTCACGACTGTGCCAAAATATCCGGTGCGCGGGCATCAGCTTGGTTATCGTCCGAAAACGAATTCGTATGATGGTTGGAACGTTGCGATGTGGGAGCAATACATCCGCGATTTGGTCGTGTGGGGAACGAACGCGATTGAGCTGATTCCGCCGCGTTCGGATGACGATGCCGACAGCCCGCATTTTCCGCTGCCGCAGATGCAGATGATGATTGAGATGTCGCGCATCTGTAACGAGTACGGCATTGACGTTTGGATTTGGTATCCCGCGCTCGACAAAGATTACGGCGATGCCAGGACGGTGGAATTTGCGCTCAACGAATGGGGCGAAGTTTTCAAGCAGTTGCCGCGCGTAGATGCCGTCTTCGTGCCTGGCGGTGACCCCGGCAACACGCCACCGAAGCTGTTGATGAATTTGCTGGAAAAACAAACTGCAAATTTGCATCGCTATCATCCGAATGCAGGAATGTGGGTTGCACCGCAAGGTTTCACGCAGGAATGGTTGGACGACTTTCTTGGCATTGTGCGCACTGAACCAAAATGGTTGAGTGGCATTGTTTACGGCCCACAATCGCGTTTGACCTTGCCGCAAATGCGTGCTGCGTTGCCGAAAAAATATCCGATTCGACATTACCCCGACATCACACATTCGCGCCAATCGCAATTCCCCGTACCGGATTGGGATTTGGCTTTTGCGTTGACGGAAGCACGCGAAGTCATCAATCCGCGTCCCACTGATCAAGCACACATTTTTCGCTTGCTGCAACCCGATACAATTGGTTTCATCACCTATTCAGAAGGCTGCAACGATGACGTCAACAAAATTATCTGGAGTGCGCTCGGCTGGAATCCTGATGCGGATGTGATGGAAATTTTGCGCGATTACAGTCGTTATTTTATCGGCGCAAATTATGCCGACGGTTTTGCAAATGGCTTGCTTGCGTTGGAACAAAACTGGCGGGGGCCAGTCGTCACCAATTACGGCATCAACGTCACGCTCCAGCAATTTCAAACGATGGAGCGCAATGCTAGTCCACAGACATTACAAAACTGGCGCTTTCAGCAAGCGTTGTATCGCGCTTATTACGACGCCTACATTCGCAGCCGCGCTATGTATGAAAGTGCGCTCGAAGATCAGGCAATGAGTAAATTGCGCGAAGCACGTTTGCTAGGTTCTTCGACCGCGATAATGCAAGCTGAAAACCTGCTCGACAAAGCTGTGACCGAACGCACCGCACAGGATTTGCGCGTGCGTACATTTGAACTTGGCGAAGCCTTATTTCAAAGTATTCGTATGCAACTGAGCGTAGAAAAATATCAGGCCATCGGCGTCGGACGCGGCGCAAATCTGAACACAATTGATTTTCCGCTTAACAATCGTTTGTGGCTGAAACAACGATTTAGCGAAATTCGCAAAATCGAAACCGAAGCCGAACGCCAAAAACAAATTGCTGAAATCGTGGATTGGACAAATCCGGGGCCGGGCGGATTTTATGATGACCTCGGCAATCTCACGCGTCAGCCGCATTTAGTGCGCAGCCCCGGTTTTGCTAAAGACCCGTATTTTCTGGAATCCAGCGTAGTCAGTATGGTCGGACAATTCGACGGCAGTGTAACGTTGCGCCGCGATGAATTTGCGCTGACAGGCGTAGGCTTTCAGCCTCATGGACGCATGTCGTGGTGGGATATTGCGGAAACGTATTTCGATACGCCGCTGAAAATGCGCTACACCGAACTCGATAAAAACGCGCAGTATAAAATTCGCATTGTATATTCCAGCGCAACCCAGCAAATTCCAATTCGATTGGTGGCGAATGATAAAATCGAAATTCATCCGCTCATCAAAAAAGAATTACATCCGGTTGAATTCGATATTCCAATCGTTGCGACAGCCAGTGGGGAATTGAATTTATCGTGGACACAGGCTCCAGGAAGTCGCGGCGCAGGGCGCGGCACGCAAGTCGCAGAAGTTTGGTTAATCAAAAAATAGTGAGTGCTGTACGGCGATGACAGTGGAAGCTGGACGCACGCTACCAAAACTGTAAAATGTTTGCGACTCGGAACGCCAAATTCAGGGCGGCACGCCAGCGCACCGAGATCACAGAATCATAACCTTCACTAAAAACATGCCGAACAGAATTCTTGTAGTGAACGACGAACCTGACTTGGAAATTCTGATCACGCAACGCTTCCGCAAACGCATTCGCGCTGTCGGGCGAAGAGGCACTGGTTTTGTTGGAACAAGTCGTGGGCGAGGTTTCGCTGATTCTGTCAGACATCAACATGCCGGGCATGAACGGACTGGATTTGCTGAAAGCGGTCAAAGAGAAACATCAGCATCTGAAAGTGTACATGATTACGGCGTATGGAAATGCTGAGTATCAGCAACGCGCTGTGGCTTATGGCTGCGACGATTACTTTACGAAGCCGCTTGATTTCAGGATGCTGAAAGAAAGGTTACTGACGTAATTCTGATTAAATAATTTGTCGAGTAAGCCAAAATTTTCTATTGAAGGGGAAGGCTTGGCTTTATTACTAAAAAAATGTCAGGCTGAAGCCAGAGATACGCAACCACTACGCGTTGAGAAACCGATGTCCGCCTTCTTTGTACCGCCTAAGAAGTAAATTTATGAAAAAAAAATATGTCTTGGTTTTGACATTGTGGATGGTTGGGATTTTTCTCACCATTCCACAAATTTTTGCGCAGTCGAAACAAAATATTCTTATCCTGTACGCTGATGACTGGCGCCATGACACGTTGGGCATTGCCGGAAATCCGATTGTCAAAACGCCAAACATTGACGCTCTGGCGCGTTCTGGTGTGCGCTTCACGCGCAATCATGTGACGACTTCGATTTGTGGTGTCAGCCGCGCTTCGTTGCTGACGGGGCAATGGATGGCGCGTCATGGCAATCCGGCGTTTGAAATGTTCAAGACACCGTGGAGTGAAACGTACCCAGGATTATTGCGCACTAATGGATACTGTGTCGGGCATATCGGCAAATGGCACAACGGGAAATTTCCGGCGGAGAAATATGACTTCGGTCGGTCGTATGCCACGACGCATTACCAAAAAAATCCCGACGGTTCGACGATTCATGTGACGCAGAAAAATGAAAATGATGCGCTTGAATTTTTGCAATCACGTCCGAAAGATAAACCTTTCTGCCTGACGCTGGCGTTCTTCGCCACGCACGCGGAAGACGAAAATCCAAAGCAATATTTGTATCAGCCACAGAGCGAATCGCTTTATCAAAATGTCACGATTCCAATTCCTAAAACTGCTGGTGATGAATATTTCAAACGCCTGCCGCCCTTCATTGCTAATGAAAAAAATGAAGGTCGCAATCGCTGGCATTGGCGGTTCGATACGCCAGAAAAATATCAGCAATATATGAAAGCCTATTACCGCATGGCGACCGAAGTGGATACGACCGTCGGGCGCGTTCTGGCAGAATTGAAAGCGCAGGGTTTGGATGAAAATACGCTGGTAATTTTCACGACGGATAATGGTTACTTTCACGGCGAACATGGCTTGGCAGACAAATGGTATCCCTACGAAGAATCCATCCGCGTGCCGTTGATTGTGCGCGATCCGCGAATGGCGAAAAATAAGCGCGGAATGACGAATGATGATTTTGTGCTGAATGTGGATTTAGCCCCGACCATATTAGCTGCGGCGAAGATTCCCGCACCTGCGACAATACAGGGTCGAGATTTTTCTCCGCTGTATTTGTCTCCGAAAAAAACGGCGTGGCGGCAGGAATTCTTT
>JANMKB010000644.1:0-6642 GCA_031371805.1 Blastocatellia bacterium
TCAAAAGAGCAGGGAAGAGTGAAGCGGGTTATGCCCTGTTAGCATTGCTGGCCGGGATGACGATCACCCTTGTGATGCTGGCGGCGATGGCTGCTAAGCCAACCGTTCGATTTGAAACCCAGCGCGAGAATGAAGAGGAAATGATGTTTCGCGCCGTTCAGGTGGCAAACGCGATCCAGTTGTATGCGCAATTCAAAGGCGGCGGACTCACGCCGCAGAGTTTGCCGACCAAACTTGAAGATATTGCCAAAGAAATCAATGTGAACGGACGCGCCTTACATCTGGTGCGTCATTCGGCAATGATTGATCCGTTGACCAATGAGGAATGGAAGCCAGTGCGTTTGGGCGACCCGATGGTCAAAGATTTTTTGCGTGCTTATATGCAGGAAATGGCGCGGCAACAGGCCTTGGCACTGGCTTCAGGGAATGCCGGACTGGCGGCGCAACAACAACCGGCGATTCCGCCGCTGCTGGCATTTGCGGCGCAGGCTTCAGGGATAGACCTCAACCGCTTAAGTTCTGGCAAAGATGATGAGGATGAAAAGAGCGGCACGGCTTCGGGGTTTACACTGGGCGGCGCTGATTCAGACAGCCGACCAATTATCGGTGTGATCAGCAAAAGCAAAAAGCAGATGATCCGTAATTATTTTGGCGTTGCAAGTTACGATAAAGCTTTGTTTGTGAGCGGAATTCAACCCCCAACCATGAGTTATCAGGTCACCGTGATTGGTGGTGTCCCGGCAGCCAGCGATAACGGCAATACAAATGGCGGGCCAGGTGCAGTCTTTGGGCAAAAGCGTTGTCCGCCAGGTTCGACTGCGCAAAGTTGTCAGTAATAATTCCGCCCGCTTTATTTTGCAGGCTGTTGGTGAATTAATTTGGCAATCAATCCCGTCCATCCGGTTTGATGACCGGCTCCTAATCCTTCACCATTATCGCCGTTAAAATATTCGTGGAAAAGAATCAGGTCGTGCCATTGCTCATCCGTTTGAAATTTGCCATTGGCCGAATATGATTTGCCATAAATTGGCCTCGACCCGTCCTCATTCCGCCCAAATAATTTAATCATTCGACCAGCTAAATCCGCGCTGATTTCCGCCAAAGTGGATTGGTTGCCAGAGCCGCTGGGGTATTCGATTTTGAACTCATCGCCCAAATAATAGTGAAAGTTTTCCAGGGCTTCGATCAACAGGTAATTGACCGGAAACCAGATCGGACCGCGCCAGTTCGAGTTGCCTCCAAACAACGGAGTTTGCGATTCAGCGGGTTCGTATTTGACCTGATAAGTGCTTTCATCCAAATTAAGCTGATAAGGATTTTTTTCGTGATAGCGTGAGAGTGAGCGAATGCCATACGGCGAAAGAAATTCGTTTTCGTCCAGCATAATTTTCAGCACGCGTCGCAACCGATCACGATTCACCAGCGAGAGAAATCGTTGCAAGCCGGCCCCCAGTGCCTGCGTTTCGATGTGCATGCTCAGTTCTGGGAAGTTATCAATAAAATATTGCATCCGGCGTTTGAAACCAGGAAACGCGTTGACCGTTTCTTCGTCAAGCGTAGTCGTTGCAAACAACGGAATCAGCCCGACCATTGATCGCACGCGCAAGGGCATCGCGGCACGATTCGGCAAATGCAGCACGTCGTAATAGAACCCATCTGCTTCATCCCACAAGGCCAGCCCCTTGCCCGCCATGTTGTTCATCGCCCGTGAAATATGCACAAAATGCTCAAAGAATTTTGAGGCTACATCTTCATACGCGGGATTTTCTTTGGCTAACTCCAGAGCCATCGCCATCAGATTCAGGCAATACATTCCCATCCAGCTTGTCGCGTCGGATTGTTCCAGCGAACCACCGCCCGGCAGCACCGCGCTGCGATCAAAGACGCCAATGTTATCCAGACCCAGAAAGCCGCCCTGGAAAACATTATTGCCTTCCGTGTCTTTGCGATTCACCCACCACGTAAAATTCAGGAGCAATTTGTGAAAGACCTTTTCCAGAAAGGCGCGGTCTGAGCGTCCCCAGACTTGTTGCTCGATTTGATAAACGCGCAGGGCGGCCCAGGCATGTACCGGCGGGTTCACATCCGAAAAATTCCATTCGTAAGCCGGAATTTGTCCGTTCGGATGCATGTACCATTCACGCAACATCAGGATCAGTTGCGCTTTCGCAAACTCAGGATCAACCAGCGCGAGCGGCACACAATGAAAAGCTAAATCCCACGCGGCAAACCAGGGATATTCCCATTTGTCCGGCATCGAAATAATGTCGGCATTATTAACGTGTCGCCACTCGCTGTTGCGTCCCCGACTGCGCCCGCGCGGAGGTTCAGGTTGCGCCGGATCACCACGTAACCAGCGCCGCAAATCGTAAGCATAAAATTGTTTTGACCAGATCATTCCGGCCAATGCCTGGCGCTGAATTTGTTGCAAATCCGCACTGCAATTTTCGGGTGCGAGAGTGTTATAAAACTCTGCGGCTTCACGGATGCGAGCGGCAAAAATGTCGTCAAAGCGAAAACCTAAAGCAGGTTTTGGCGCAATGTCATTTGATAATCGCAGCTTGATAACTTCGGTGGCTCCCGGCGCCACTTTCAGGCGATAACGCGCCGCCGCTTTCGTGCCGCTCTGGCCGGGATTGACAGCTTCTTTATTGCCATTTACGACATAATCATTGATTCCGTCTTTGACATAAGGCGAACCATTTGCCGTGCCATAAAGCCGTTGAAAATTAGTCTCATTTTCGGTGAATAATATCTCCGGCGGAGCCACCGCATCATCGCAAATCAATTGGGATAAGCCCGCTTCAAAATGTCGCGCCCGAATGACGCCCGGATAATCGTTGTCAAGGCGCAGGCGCGGTTTCCGATCATCCGCTCCCCACGACCACGTGTTGCGAAACCAGAGCGTTGGCAGGACTTCCAATGTTGCCAGTTCGTTGCCCTGATTGGTCACGCTGATGCGAATCAAAATATCTTCCGGCGCAGCTTTTGCATATTCAACCGTCACATCGAAATAACGGTTGTCGTCAAAAACTCCCGTTTCGAGCAAATCGTATTCCGGTTCCTGGCGCGTGCGCTGGTGATTTTCTGCAATTAATTTTTCGTAGGGGAAACGTGCCTGCGGATATTTGTAAAGATATTTCAGGTAAGAATGCGTCGGTGTCGCATCGAGGTAAAAATAATACTCTTTGACATCTTCGCCGTGATTCCCCTGCGGCCCCGTCAATCCGAACAGTCGTTCTTTAAGGAACGGGTCCTGCCCATTCCAGAGCGCAACCGCGAAGCACATTAATTGATGCCGATCAGAAATTCCGGCAATGCCGTCTTCGCCCCAGCGATACGCTTTGGAACGTGCCTGCTCGTGCGTAAAATAATTCCAGGCGTCGCCATTGGCAGAGTAATCTTCGCGGACTGTCCCCCACGACCGTTCGCTCAGGTACGGCCCCCATTTGCGCCAGGGCGTATTGGTTGCGCGTGCTTCATTTAATCGTTCTGCTTCGGTCGTGTGAATAATTTTTGTGGGCATCTTCGTGGATGTTGGAGGTCTCAGGTTTATCGGTAATCCGTCATTTTGCGTAAGCGTGAGATTGTTTTTTGTAAGTCGAGAACAGGTGGCGTTTGAGAATTGCTCGCCAACGCGGCGCAATCATAGACCAGAAGAGTTTGTAAATCTATCTTGTTTTTTGGCGGATCAACTGAGGCTTTAGCGGAGGAAGTTTCCGAGCAGGCCGGAAAGGTTGAGGTAAGGTTTTAATTTTTGATAGCTGAAAAAATATTTGCTGCCAGGCTCTGCGGCTTTTCCTGTCAGGCGATAGGGCACGCCCCACAGGGCCTTGAACTGGTCTTCGATCATTGCAACGGAGACACTTATAACTTATCCGACGAAGCAAACAGGCAAAAGTAAGGCGACTGAGACAGGATTAACAGGATGTACAAGATAAGCCTGAAAGCTCTGTCAATATTGTGTTTTCGTCAACCCTGTTCATCTTGTCCATCCTGTCTGGTCCCGCTTTGTTTTGCTTACGTGATCAATTCTGTCGCATATTTTGCGCTGGCAAAACTCGCATCCGCCAGCATTCCTGTCTTGCCTACCCAATCGCCTGCAACAAATAAACCGCTGATGCCGGGAACTGCCGGCCCCGGTCTTCCGGCGTAGCCTCCGCGCTCAGCATCAACGATGGCGTGACTCACGGTCATACTTGGTAAAAATCTTTTTTCGATGATTACTTCACGCCAGCCGGGTTGAATCAAATCCAGTAAATTTTCCAATTCCTGCTCAACCGCTTGCGCCGAATCTTTAGTATTAGTTGGCAGATATTTCGCTGCGTGAATCATTGCTCCACCGTTTGGAGCCAGCTTCGCAGTTGCAGAGTGTACCGATAAATAAAGGGGCGAATCAATGCCCAGCGCAAATGTTGCACGCGGTTGCGGCAAAGATCTGAGCGCCACATCAAGACACGCGGCTTTTACTGGCGTTGCATTTTTTGCCCATTTTCCAGGTTCAGTTTTGTCAGCATTTTCCATCAAGTCAGAAGCTTCATTCGGACTCACTGCCGCAATGACTGCCGCCGCTTCAAGCACCGAGCCGTCGGATAACTGAACGCCGTTTACCTTTTTATCGTAGATAATTTTTTCGGCTTTGGCCTGCGTTAGGATTTTGACTCCGGTTTTTTCTGCCCTGCTGCGCAGCCCGTTTACCAAAGTTTGCCAGCCGCCGTCGAGGTAATAAACATTGCTCGCCACCGCCATTTGAAATTGCGCCAGCGCCGCGCCCGCGCTCATTACATCAGGATCGTTGGCATACGTTGAGACGCGGAAAAGTGCGCTGATTAATTGCCGGACTTCAGGCTGGCGAATTTCTGTTTCCAGCCATTCACGTACCGAAATGTGCTGGATTGCCTGCGCATCAATTTTGCCAAGCAAACCCAACAACCGTGCCGCCTCCATTTTCGCCGGGAGTCCAAACAGATTCGTCGTCATCAACGAAACGCCACCGTTTGGAAACGTATGTTTGCGTCCGTGTAATACGGCATATGAACCAAATGAGCCGGGTTTTCCGCCCGTAAATTTGATCCCAAGTTCGCGCAGGATTCGCGCTCCCTGACCGTCGGCATAAAGCGCGTGTGGCCCCAGGTTAAAATGAAAACCTTTCTTTTCCTCCGTCGTGGCGCGGCCTCCCACAGTTCCTGCTTTTTCACAAAGCGTGACGGATTTTCCAGCGTGTGCCAAAAATACCGCAGCGGTCAGTCCCGCGATGCCGCCTCCGATGACAATGACGTTTTGATCTTTCATCTTTTTTCCTTTCGCTTTAGCTTTCATGACATCACGATTGAGGCGGGAAAAAGGTTACAAGTGGATGGAAACGAGGAGAAACCCCGTCGCTACGGTTCAGGGGACAGTACCGCGAGCCGTAGCGAGCCGGGTCTTCCATTACAATAGCTCTTTAATACTGGCGCGAATCGCTTTTGCATCAAGGTCATCGCGGATAATTACTGCGCCAATTTTCGTCGGTAAAATAAAAGGTAATTTTCCCTGTGAAGATTTTTTGTCGTGCGCCATCGCTGCGATAATTTTTGTGACATTCAAATCTGTAATGTTCGGCAATTTTCCAAAAGAATCAATTACTTCATAAATTTTCTGACGATTTTCCGCCGATAAGACCCCGATTTTTTCTGCCAGATTCGCTTCCGCTTTCATCCCGTAACCAATTGCTTCGCCGTGTTTGAGGCGACGATAATTTGTGACGGCTTCGAGCGCGTGACCGATGTTGTGACCGTAATTCAGAATGCGGCGCAGGCCTTTTTCTCGTTCGTCAGCAGCGACTACACTGACTTTGATTTCGCAATTTCGTTTGACGATTTCGACCATAACTTCAGGGTCGAGCGTGGCGATTTTTGTTTTGTTATTTGCGATTAATTCAAAGACTTCAAAATCACGAATGATGCCGTGTTTGATGGCTTCAAATAACCCGGCACGTAATTCTCGCGGCAGCAAAGTTTGCAAAACACTCGGATCAATGATGACGGCTTTAGGCTGATGAAACGCTCCGATCATGTTTTTTCCGAGCGGATGATTGACGGCAGTTTTGCCTCCAACTGAGCTGTCAATTTGCGCCAGCAGTGTCGTAGGGATTTGAATGAATTCGATGCCACGCTGAAAACACGCGGCGACAAAGCCCGCAAGATCACCGACGACACCGCCGCCCAGGGCTACGATGGCATCACCGCGCTCAAAATGATTTGCCAGTAAAAATGACCAGACTTGTTCAGCGGTCTTGAGCGTTTTCGCGCGTTCGCCGTCATTTATTAAATGTGTGAGTGCGACGAAGCCGGCTTTTTTCAAGCTTTTCTCAATAGTTTTGCCGAAGAGCGGGTAGACTTTCGGGTTAGAGATCAGGCACAGCTTGCGTGTTTTGGCTCCTAAAGCTGCGCGGGTAATTTCTCCGGCGTTTGCAAGAATTCCATTGGCGATAGTAATGTCGTAGCTGCGGTCATCAAGTGCAACGTGAACTGTTTGAGTCATAGATAATTTGTGCTGATTCGCATCAGGCTGGGGCTAGGATAAAATTATCCCGGTTAATAAATCTTCTGCCAGCCAGTCAAAAGATAATTCGCCCAGATCAATCATTTTAACTAATTCTTC
>JANMKB010000645.1:0-6057 GCA_031371805.1 Blastocatellia bacterium
TTTATCGAAGGCAGCATTTGTGACACAGAAATCACTCGGCAGGCAATGGAGGGCGTGAAAGTTGTTTTTCACGAAGCGGCCATTCCTTCCGTTCCGCGTTCCGTTGCGAATCCGCGTGAAAGCCATGAAGCCAATGTCAACGGCACTTTCAATGTGTTGATGGCGGCGAAAGAAGCCGGCGTGAAACGACTGGTCTTTGCGGCTTCGAGTTCGGCGTATGGTGAAACTGAAGTTTTGCCGAAGCACGAAGCGATGTATCCAAGTCCGCTTTCTCCGTATGCGGCACACAAGGTTTTCGGCGAATTTTATTGTCAGGTTTTCAGCCGTGTTTACGGCTTGGAAACTGTAGCGTTGCGGTATTTCAACGTCTTCGGCCCACGCCAGGACCCTACATCACAATACTCTGGCGTCATCTCGAAATTCGTGACCTCTTTGCTGGCAAATCAGTCTCCAGTGATTTTTGGTGACGGCGAACAGTCACGCGATTTCACTTATATTGATAATGTCGTGGACGCGAATTTGCGTGCGGCTGAAGCCCCTGAGGCGAGCGGTAATGTCGTCAACGTTGGTGTCGGTGAGCGAATTACCCTGAATGAATTACAAGCTGAGTTGCAAAAAATTCTGGGTACGAATTTGACCGTAAAATACGAAGCTCCTCGTACCGGAGATGTGCGACATTCACTCGCCGACATCTCAAAAACTGAACGTGTGATTGGCTATAAACCGACTGTTCCTTTTGCCGAGGGTTTACGACGGACGGTTGAATGGTACAAAGAAAATCAACAGGCATAGATCAAGTCAACCCGTCGCTACCGCTCAGGGTACAGTACCGCGAGCCGGAGCGAGCCGGGTTCCCGCCACGGAGATTTACAATTTTTTCCTCATTCCCAGTGCCAGCGGTTCGTACCCTAATTCCTCCCACATACGACGCGCAGTTTCGTTATTATAAAGCACATGTAATTCGCTATTTTTCAGACCCTGTTCGCTAAACCAGGCTTCAGCGGCGAGTGCCAGCATGCGTCCGATGCCCTGATTTCGTGCCGCCGCCGCCACATAAACCCCGGCAATATATCCGCTCAAAATCTGCACTGCCGGACGTGGGCGACGCATCAAAAAAGTGAAACTGCGGTGGGCAAGACGCTCAATCACATCTTTTGCCCACCGTCTCCAGCCTAATTCTTCGCGGGGTAACTGCGTTCCGACGCTCACTGCTCTCAGGTAGCCCACAATTTTCTGTTCGTACTCGGCGACAAAAAATCGGGTATTGGGAGCCTGTAGTTGTTTGAGAGTTTCTTCAACGCTCGCAGCCCAGGGATTTATTTCGGCGGTGGCGCGTGACATCTCGCGTTCATAGCTCAATAGCTCACGCGTCAGCGCCGCAATTGACGCTGCATCCGTTACGACAGCAGGGCGAATATTGCTCAGGTTCAGGGTTTGCTTTGTCATCGTCAAAAATTGCTTTCTTGACCGTCCGCGAAAGGATACGCCATAATTCTATTTGTTTTAAGCTGCGTCCTACTGAGTAATACTAATGGCAAAATTCTTTTCGGCAATTCTCATCATCATTTTCACAACTTTTACTGCGGCGCAATCAGCGCTACCAAATCAAACTTTGTATGGCCCCGTCGTGACTGCGCATCTTACCAATCTGGCCGAAGAGTTAAACGAATTGGAGTATCAAATCCAGCATCAGGAAATCAGCCGCGTTGATTATATGCGCGCCAGACAAAGATTATTGTTGCAAAAACAATTCGTCGAGCAACGCGCAAAAATCAGCGGCGAGGATAATATTCCAGAAATGCAAATTCTGACGGCGGACGAAATTAACCGGATGATCGGCGTCAGGGAAGCAAAAAATCAGCTCTGGCGTGTGGACGACATATTGGCCGACAAGTGGAAAATTAACCGGATCGAAAAACGGGCTGAGCGTTTTTTTATCCTGGAAAGAGTCGCGCCGGAAAATGCCGGCAATGCACGCCCAAAGCCTAATCCGCTGGACGTGATCGAAACGATTGTTGTCGTCGAACCTGACCCCGAAGAAGAAGAACAGGCGCGTCTTGCCGCTGCACCCAAACCACAAGCTCCCAGGCCACCAGCACAACCTCAACCACAAGTCGCGGTCATTCCGCGCCCGACTATTCACGCACTTTTTTTACCGACTTACACGACTAAAGCACGAGAAAAAAAAATTGAAGGTAAAGTAGTGCTCCACGCAGTTTTCACGCACGATGGCAAAATTAAAGATTTGGAAGTCGCGCAAAAATTAGGCTATGGGTTGGATGAAAATGCCCTGGAAGCAGCTAAAAAATCAACCTTTGCTCCAGCACTGATTGAAGGCCAGGCGGTCAACATTCAGGCAAATATTATTTATCTGTTTACGCTCACACATACCAGCGCCAGCGTGCAACCAGTGGCGGTCAAAGGCGGTCAGCATTGAAAATTTCGCGGCGCCAATTCATCAAACTATCGGCGGCTTCCACCTTCATGGTCGGGGCTGGCGGGTTGGGTTTAGGTTCGTGGTTGCGAACACAAATTGAAATTTCACGCGTGAACGTTAATTTGCCGCGCTTGCCGGAGGAATTTAACGGCCTGACCATCGCGCATTTAAGCGACATTCATCATGGCGTATTTTGCAGCCAGGATTATGTCAATCATTGTGTTGAAATTGCCAATAGCCTGACCCCGGATATAGTTGCGCTGACCGGAGATTTTACGTTTGGCGCGAAATCTTATGCTGAACCCTGCGGCGAAATCCTTGCCGGGTTACAAGCCAAAATCGGCAAATTTGCGGTGCTGGGCAATCACGACCATTACAACAGCGCTGGCCGCGTAACACGTGCCTTACGCCAGGCCGGGATCACTGTGCTGATTAACGAAAAAGAGCGGCTCGAAAAAAAGAGCGAGAAATTGTGGCTGTTTGGAACGGATGATTTATTGACTGGTGAGACAGATTTGGTTGAGCTTTACCGCGCTTGTCCAAAAGAGGAAACCCGCATCACGCTTTCGCACAACCCTGATTTTCTTGATGTATTTGCCGAAAAAGAACAGCACACGGATTTTATGCTCTCCGGTCATACGCACGGTGGACAAATCAGAGTTCCGTTGCTGGGCGCTCCGCACCTGAAAATTCTCGGTCACGATTACGTGATGGGATTGCAGCGCAAAGACACGATGCAAATTTATACGACGCGCGGACTTGGAACAGTCGGGCCGCCAGTGCGCTTTTTTTGCCCACCGGAAATTGTGCTGTACACTTTGCAGCGCGGAGAAATTATCTGAGGCGCAAACTATGAGCTTATTAACGCAAATTGAAGTTTACGACGAAATTACGCAGGCCCAGGCGGCGCAACAAAAATTAGCGGTGGCCACCATCATCACCACTTCCGGCTCAACCCCGCAACGCACCGGAGCAAAATTGCTCGTGCATGAAAACGGGAAAATGCTGGGGACAGTGGGCGGCGGTTGTGTCGAAGCTGATGTCTGGGCTGAAGCGCGGGAAGCTTTAGGTGATGGCAAATCACGCTTGTGTCATTTCACTTTACGCGATAATCCCGATGTGTCGCCCGACGAAGAAGGGATGATTTGCGGCGGCGAAATGGAAGTGATGATTGAAGTATGGTAAGGCCAACTCCAACTGAAATTTCGGTGGCAATTCATCAGGCTTTTGCGCGGGGGCATGCGCTGGCAATCATCTCCCTCGTGCCTCAGTCCGAACAGTCTCCCAAAAATGCGCCGCGTTTTCTGGTCGAAGAAGGTGGCGCAATTGTCGGGGGAACGCTGGGGCTGGAAAAAACATTTGCTGATCTGGCAGCCGCACAAGCGCTGGCGCTGATGACAGATGAAAATTTGGAAATTGTCACCCAGGTTATCAATGATACCAGGCTCCTGTTTGAAATTGCGCGTCCGCCGCTGGAATTGATCGTTTGTGGTGGAGGACATGTCGGACAGGCGGTTGCCCAGGCCGGATTATTCCTCAATTTCCAGGTAACAGTCATTGATGATCGTGCTGATTTTGCTTCCCGCGCAAGATTTCCCGACGAAAAAATCAAAGTGATTGCTGATGACTTCATTACGGCTTTGCAGGCGTTGAAAATTACTCCGGCTTCGCACGTGGTCATTATCACGCGGGGGCATAAGCACGATGAGATTTGTCTGAACGAAGTCATCAATCAGCCAGCCCGATATATTGGCATGATTGGCAGCCGCCGCCGCACCACAACCATCCGCGCTCATCTCAAGCGGGAAGGAGTCGCGGATGAAATTTTACGCCGCGTGTATGCGCCCATTGGACTGGATATCGGAGCGCAAACCCCCGAAGAAATTGCGCTGGCGATTCTGGCAGAAATAGTGATGATTCGGCGCGGCGGAGACGGAAAATCAAAGAGCGCTTTTATCCGCGTACATAACTCCTGACTTTCGCCGGACCTGCAAAATATTTAGTAGCCACAACATAGCGTTTCGGTTACTATACGCCGACGTGATTAACGTTGCCCTGATGAATAATTAACAAACGAATTAACAAACTTTCACGAGAGAGGCTCTAACCATGGAAACCCAGGCATCTCAAAATGTTCAGGATGGATTTTTAAATACTTTACGCCGTGACCGTATCAATGTGACGATTTATTTGATTGGTGGCGTAAAACTCACCGGACGGATTCGCAGTTTTGACAAATTCTCAGTCGTACTGGAATCCGGCAACCTCGAACAATTAATTTTCAAACACGCAATTTCTACAATTTCCGTACCGCGTGGCGCTGTTCAATATGGACATCAGGGCGGGGGCGGGGGTGGGTCCTATCAACAGGGAAACCAACCGGGGAATGCGCCAGCATCCACTGCCTCACCTGCGGCAACGGCTCCGGCTGCGCCCACGGGTGAAGGCCAAAGCTAAAGCTCTGCCAGGACAATTAGCAAAATGAATCGCGGCAAGCTCATTACGTTCGAAGGCATTGACGGGTGTGGCAAAACTACGCAACTTCGCCTGCTCGAACGCATTCTTATCAGTCGGAATATTTCGTTTGTGTCTACGCGTGAACCGGGTGGGACTGAACTGGGGAAGACAGTGCGCGCGGCACTACTTAACGTGTCGCGGCATAAGGTCGAGCCATTAGCCGAATTATTGCTTTATGCCGCCGACCGAGCGCAACACGTCCGCGAATTTATCCTGCCTAATCTGGAAGCTGGCAAATTAGTTTTGAGTGACCGCTTTTATGATGCGACAACGGCGTATCAAGGATCGGGGCGCGGTTTCGATTTGACGCTTATCAAACAACTCAATGAACTGGCAACCGGTGGTCTCAAACCTGATCTGACTTTGCTTTTTGATCTGGATGTGGTGCAGGCAATAGAGAGAATTCATCGTCGCAGTGGCGAGGACGAAGTGGAGTCCCCCGATTCACAGGCAGACCGTTTGGATAAAGAATCAGGGGAGTTTTACGAAAAAGTCCGCCAGGGTTATCTGGCAATTCAACAGCAGGAACCTGAACGTTTCCGTATTATTCCGGCCTCCAGTTCAATCGAAGTAATCCGTCAAACAGTGATGGAGGCGTTGCAGGGAATCATCTGATCTGTGACATAATCAGCCCGTATGTCATTTGCTTCGCTCATCGGTAATCAAGCCAGTAAAGAAATTCTTCAGCGCCTGCTGCAACGCGACAAGCTGGGACTGACCCTGGTTTTTGCGGGGCCTGATGGCGTCGGAAAAAGACAATTCGCACTCACCTTAGCCAAAGCCGCGAATTGCCAAAATCCTGCCAAAGCACAAAACGATAGCTGTGATGAATGTCCCGCTTGTCATCGCATCCAAACGAATTCATACAGCGATGTCATCACCATTCAACCTGATGGGAATTACATCAAAATTGCCCAGACGCGAGCGTTAGTTGCTGATGCGCAGGTCAGACCACGCGAGGGAAAGCAAAGATTTTTCCTGCTTGACGAAGCTGATAAATTGCGCGAAGAAGCCGCGAATTCCCTGCTCAAAACTTTGGAAGAACCGCCCGCCAGCGCAACGATTATTTTGCTCACGGCGCGGCCTGATGCTTTGCTGCCGAC
>JANMKB010000649.1:0-6312 GCA_031371805.1 Blastocatellia bacterium
ATCAATGCTGCCGGAAAATGCAGTGCGCCTTGCTTACAAAAGTAAAGTTGGGGCAACTTTTGTGCGCTCGACCTTGAACGCCGATATTCAGCAAACGCTGCGCATGCATTTGGATAAAAATTATTTTGCCGCGCAGATAGGACCTGCCGATATTAGTTATGACAGCACGAAAAATTCCGTGGTAATCAATCTGCCCATCTTTTCCGGGCCGAGTTGCCTCATCAAAGTTGAAGGCACGGAAATCACTGAAAAAAAGCTCCGGCAAATTTTGCCACTGATGCGTGAAGGGGGAGTTGACGAAGCCGCGCTGGATGACAGCGCCCGCCGCATCCGCGAACATTTACAGGAAGAAGGATTTTTCTTTGCCGAAGTCACGCCGCCGCCGATGCCTGATTTGACCGGAGCCAGTGCAACCCTGAATTTTACGGTCGAACCGAACCAGCGGTATCGCGTCACTGAAATTCGGATTGACGGCACAAAAAATCTTTCGTTCCCCGATCTTGCGCCCAACCTGCAAACGCAAACCGCTGCGTTTTTCCCGATTCCTTTTTTGACGACGAGTTACATTCGCGGCATTACCAGTGAACAGGCGTTGCGCCGCGATACTGATTTTATTCTTTCGCAACTGCGCGATCAGGGCTATCGCAAGGCGCGGATGGCAGCCATCAACCGCGCCGTCAGTGAAAATAATGACCAGCTCAAAATTATTTTCAAAATTGATGAAGGCCCGCGCTCATACATCGGCGACATCGCTTTTAAAGGCAATACGCTGTTCACGACTGCTCTCTTACGCGAAAAAGTCAGACTGAAAGATGGTGACGCATTTTCCATCAGCCGCATCAAAATCGAAGCCAACAAAGTCCTGCAACATTACTTCGATGCAGGTTACGCCACCGCTTCGGTGATTGCCCGACAAAGCGAAATGAATGGCGATCAAATGCGCGTCGTGTATGAAGTCAGCGAAGGCCCACAGGTTTTTATCAATCGCGTTTTCATCAATAAAATCGGGCTGCGTGATCGCACTATCGAAGGCCGCGTCCGCAATTATCTGCGCTTCAAAGACGGTGAATTGCTGAAGAATGATGACCTCTCAAAAAGCGAACAGGACTTGTATGGCGCGGGCGCTTTTCGGCGCGTACAAATTCGGACGGAAGCGCTGGGCGAAGAAGGAACCACCGGAACCGCACGGCGCAATGTTTTTGTAGATGTAGAGGAAGGAAAGTCCCGCGTGCTGGTTTATGGCGGAGGGTTTCAATCGGATGAAGGAGTGCGCGGCATCTTTGAAATTTCCGACCCTAATTTGTTTGGGCGCTTAACGACCGGCAGCATTCGCCTGCGCGCCAGTCCACGCAATATTCTGGGTCAGCTTTCGTACACTGATCCACGTCCGTTCAATTATCGTATGCCGTTATTATTTTCGTTGCTCGTCCAGCAACAAAAACGCACGGCCTTCGATGCCACCCGTTTGACGGCGTTGCTGCAAACCGAAAAACAATTGGGCGAAAGATCGCTCCTGTTATTTCGCTACAATTACGAAGACGTCAGTGTGCGTCCGCCCTCGCTGCAACCGGCTTCGCAGAGTTCTTCAACCACCCCTGTTGATCCGCTGATTAATCTTGATCGGCGTGATCGCCCGGTGCGCCTGTCGCGTCTTTCGGCGTCGTATGCTTTCGATCAACGTGATAATCCATTTGACGCCACCGCCGGACATTATCATACGGCGGACGTATCGGTGGCGTTACGTGCGCTCGGCGGTAATGGACAGTTCTTTCGCGTGTTCTCAGAAAATCAGCTTTATTTTAAACTGCCCGGCAAAACAGCCACCGTTTTCGCGGGAAATTTTCGGCTCGGCCTGGCAGGAAACCTGGGAAAACCTATTGATAAAATTTTGCCGCAGATTGGATTTAGAACGACGCTGGATGAAAAGCTGATTCCGTTGACCGAACGATTTTTCAGCGGTGGTTCGTCAACGTTACGCGGCTACAATTTTGAGCTGGCAGGCCCGCGTCAATGTATCGTCACCGAACTTGTTAATGCGAATGATCCTTTGAAAGCTGAAAAAATCGGCAAAGATTGCAGCCTGGTAAATAACACCGAAATTAAGTCAACGACAGATCAGATCATTGGTGGCAATGCCCTGATGATTGCGAATGCAGAGTTGCGGCAACCGGTTTATCGTCAGATCAGCCTGGTCGGATTCTATGACGCGGGCAATATTTTCAGCACGATCCGGCAGATGACTTTTAATAATATCAGTCATAGTTTCGGACTCGGTGTGCGCGTCAAAACCCCGCTGGGACCATTACGGTTGGATATGGGCTACCTCGCCAGCGATCCGTTCAAGGGAACAGGTCTCCGCCGCCCCTCTGATCCAAATAACCCGCATGTTCCCTTTCCGTCAAATCCCACCTTCAACGCGCCACGCGTGCGTTTTCACATCAGCTTTGGCCAGGCATTCTAATTGGTTGTCAGGACTCCAAAATTAACCGGATAGAGTTGCCGGCTAATAACACTCTAATCCGGTTCATTCGGGCTGAATATTTTTAGTTATTTGGCGCGTCGTTTCTTACGCAATCCTGCCGCGATTCCCGCCATTCCTGTTCCCAGCAACAACAACGAAGCAGGTTCCGGCACGGCATTCATGCCCGGCACATTCAACAGCAGGGAGCCTTTGCTCGTATATGTGCCAGTCGCAAAATCCAGCATAATTTCTTCGGTTCCGGTTCCGGTCGCGCCCAGAAAAATTCCGGTTCCTCCGGTAATTGTGTAAGTCAGGACAGCTTTAATAAAACCGTTGGCATCAACTGGAAATAACGAACCTGTAAATTTTCCCGTCAGCATATTCCCGTCTGACAAACTGAACAATCCTTTGCTGGGACTGGAGTCATCAGAGTTAATGACCGTCAAATCTACAATTCCTTTGGCTGCGTAACTCATCACTCCCAGCGAAGTGTCATAAATGCCTTTTGAGGTAAAAGGCAGCGTTGTAATAATCGGCCCCGTAATCGTCGTGGTTCCCGTTCCCGTAAAAGTGAGCTTGATCGGATCGGCTTGCGCTACTGTAAAAGCACCGAGCAACAGCAGCACAGCACAGGCGAGGCGTAAGGTGTGAGGCATAAATTTTTCCTTTCGTATCGTAAAACAGGAGTCTCCTGTCGGGACAAAATCTTTACACAGTGAGCAGTAATTAAGTTACTTTGGCGTGAAGCTCCGGCAGAGGGGAATTAAATCATCGTCGCTTGTGCCGGAACATTCAGATATACGAGGGCGAGATGGCGATTGGATTTATGCTTTTTCGATTTCTATTTCAACCGTAGCAATTTCTTCAGGCGTGAATAAATTGTAAACCTTACTGAAGCCTTCGCGCCGCAAACCGCCGAGTGACATGCGCAAGTTATAACTCTGCTGATGAATAATCGTTTTGCCAACTGTCCGGGCGGTACGTTCAGCGTCCCGTGCCAGACAAATTACTTCTTTCAAATTCAGCACGATGGCAATGGCTGGAGCCTGATATTCCTGTGCTAAAGCAAGCAATGGTTGACGCGTCGCCACTTCAACATTGGTCGCATCAATCACCGTGAGTTTGTGATTGGCTAATCGTTTTGCAGCGAGCAGGTGCAGAACCTCAAACGTTTCCTTGTTCGCCCGTTGATTATTTTCATCATCACAGATCATCGCCCGAATTTGATCTGACGAAATAATTTCTGTCGGCGCAAAATGTTGTCGGGCAAACGTAGATTTACCCGCACCGGAAACACCAAGCAAAAAGATAAGCGAGAATTCAGGTAAAATGATTTTCATTGTTTTGGCAGTTTACCAGCCTGAGATTCATCGTCATATTCCATCGCCTGGATGAATAAGCGTGAGGTTGGTAAAGGCTGAATTTCTGCTGCTGCCTGTTGGGTTGTCCACCCATACCCATTGACATTAGTCGGGCGTGTCACTACCGCCCAAAATTCAATCAGATTTTGTGTTGTGATACATAGCAGATCACCTTTTACACGCAGTTTTAGAATCGCTTGCTCAGTCAAGGCTCGGTCAGGTGAAGTATTATCACGCAACCGTATAAGCAAATTCGTATCAAGCAAATAGTTAATCATCTTCGTAAATACTTTCGCACCGTAATGCTTCAGCGGATAAATTAGGTCCCTTGGTGTGACTCGCTACCCAGCGTCTAAAATCTGCTATCCATTCTTCCGTACTGGCAGTTTCCCAGAAAAATGGCGTACCATCTGCCGGTTTCAAGACGAGCGTTCCATTATGTGTTGCAATCACAAATCGTGATTGTGGCCTAATTTGCGCAAGCACTTCTGTTGGTAGCTGAATTGTTCCCTCAGCGCTTACTTCAATAATTTGTTCCATAACTGATTAACTCCTGACGTATTGTAACACTTGCGTTTTACAAGCCAGGCAATCCTTGCACCAACGGGCGGCCTTTCTATCAGGGCGGTTCCCAACACGCTACACAGGCTGCGTACAGCACTGGCGAATGCCGAAGATGTGCGGCTATATACTCTAAAAGTGACATAGGCCAGGAATAAATTTTCGTATTTTTTGACCATTTGACCAGGACTTTCAGAGCTCTTTTCATTGTAATTCCGCGCTCATAAATTACCGTGCGTAAGAGTGCCGTATACAATTCTCGGTCTTCGCCTGAACACCATTGAGGAGCCATTATTCCTAGCTGCTTGAAACCGCTTTCTCATTTGTCCAAAATTCCAGAAATTTTGCCGCGCGTACCCCTTGCAGAAATTCTACCGCACAAACATTAGCCCAGGCGACTCAAATTTCTTCCTGATTTTCGTTTTCATCTACCTCAATGCGATTTTGCCGTAGTTTCAAAATAGCTTTCAATCCGAAGGCCTCCATAACCAGGCAAAGAGAAGAAAGCCAGTAACTTTTAAGTAGCAAAAAGAAAACTACCCGACAAATGCGAGACAGAATCCGAAACCTTCCTGCGTTGCCCAATATCTGAATGTCGTGCGAAAGATTTGTTTCATTAACGCTTTATTTCTAATTCACGCGTCGCGCATAACCCTGCCAATATTTTTCGCGTAAAATTTTCTTATCAATTTTTCCAGTCCCGCCTTTGGGCAATTCGCCTTCTTTAATCTCAACCAGCTTCGGCACTTTGTAATTCGCCAGATATTTATTGCAATGGACGATCAGCTCTTCGGCGGTCAGAGTCATTTCCGGTTTGAGCGTGACAACTGCCGCCACGACTTCGCCCCATTTTTCATCGGGCGTACCAATCACGGCGACTTCACGAATGGACACATGTTTGAAGATCGCGTTTTCGACTTCGGTGGAATACACATTTTCGCCGCCGGTGACGATCATATCTTTCGTGCGGTCTACGATATAAAAATAGCCGTGTTCATCCACCTTCGCGGCATCGCCGGTGTGCAGCCAACCACCGCGCAAAGTCCGTGCGGTATCTTCCGGTCGCTTCCAGTAACCGAGCATAACGTTTGGCCCACGCGCTACGATTTCGCCGACTTCGCCGGGTTTGACGGGCTGATCATTTTCATCGAAAATCTCCATTTCAACGCCAACAATTGGTCGTCCACACGAAGACAGTCGCCGCGTCAAATGTTCCGGCCCTTCGACGACGTGATCGTTCCATCCCAAACGCGTTAACAGTGGCGACGCTTCGCTCTGCCCATAGCCCTGATAAAACTCGGCGTTGGGCAAAATCTGCATCGCCCTTTTCAGTAATTCCGGCGCCATGGGTGACGCGCCGTAGCCAAGATATTCCAGGCTGCTGACATCACGCGTTTTGACATCAGGATGATTGATGACAAAGTTGAGCATCGTCGGAACCAGCATCGTGCGTTTCACACGTTCGCGCTCGACCAGTGCTAAAAATCCCGCCGGATCAAATTTCTTCAGCATCAGATGCGTGCCGCCGTACATCGTGACGCTGAGCGTGGCGGGAAAATCGGCCAGGTGAAACATCGGCGCCGCGTGCAGATACGAAGAATTTTCTTCCGCCGGAATCGCAATCAGCGAATGCAAAAGATTCGTCCACAAATTGCGATGACTGAGCATCACGCCTTTGGGCAATCCGGTGGTTCCACTCGTATAAAACAAACCCGCCAAATCGTGTTCGCCAATTTCGGGAGTCGTAAAAATTGAGGACGAATGCACCAGCAAATCTTCGTAGGCAAGAAAATCATTGGCCTGCGTTGTCGAAATGTAATGACGGATACCAGCGAGTCGCGGTCGCATCTCTATCGTCATCGGCAACATCACATCATCCGTAATCAGCACGGTGCATTCGGCATCGTTGATGATGAAAATTAATTCTTC
>JANMKB010000726.1:0-3645 GCA_031371805.1 Blastocatellia bacterium
GTCCGGTTGTTATAATAACCGCATAAGAATTAGCGACAAGTAATTCCAAGTCTTCGTGTTCATTGCTGTCAGGCATCAGAGCGGCCTCCACTAAAATCAGCAATCACTTTTGTGGGGGAATGGAGTGATTTGGCTGAGCCAATTGCGTTCGCTGTGGTGGCAACAAATTGTCACGCCACAACAAAATAAATTACTACGGTGAGGGAACGCAAAGTTATGCTGTTAAATTTAAGGGGAGAAAATTATGAAGTCAAGGAATGATCTGGAGAGGCTGAAAACACAAACTGAAAAGTTTGCGCTACTACTGAATTGATTTTAGATTTCCAGCACCACCGGAATAATCATCGGTCGGCGACCAATTTCTTTTTGAATATGGCGTTTTAAGTCGAGGCGGATTTTCTCTTTGATTAAGGCCCAGTCTACGCGTTCTTCGTGCGAGGCATTTTTGATGGTTTCGGCGACGACGATCCGTGCCTTTTGCAAAAACCCGCTGTTATCATCGGCGATTGCCAAGCCGCGCTGGACGACTTCGGGAGCTGATTCCATTTCGCCGGAGCTTTTGTTGATGGCGACAATCGGCAGAACTACGCCATCATAGGCTAGGTGTTTGCGATCACGAATCACCATATCGTCAATGCGCCCGGAGCGAGAATCATCAATCAGGGTACGCCCAACCTGCACTTTGTCGCCGACTCTGCCATTGAATTCGTCAAGCTCAATCACATCACCACTCTCCGCCAGAATAATTTTATCTTTGGCGTGTCCCCACTTTTTAGCAGCGGCAGCATGGCGGAAAAGCTGGCGCGTTTCGCCATGAATCGGGATCAGATATTTGGGGCGCACGGCGTCATACATAATTTGCAAATCGCCGGCGCGTCCGTGACCGGAAACGTGAATCCGCGCCACACTGCTGTCAATCACATTAGCGCCACGCTTGAACATGTGATTCATCATCCGCGAAATGCTGCGCTCGTTGCCAGGGATTTGCCGCGCAGAAATAACTACGGTGTCATTTTCCAGCACACTGCCGTCACGGTGCTGTTCGACCGCCATCCGTGGTAACGCCGCCATCGGCTCGCCCTGTGAACCAGTCACCATCAGACAAACCTGATCGGCGGGAAGCTTTTTCGCTTCGTTCGGACTCACCAATAAATCATAGGGCAAATCAAGATACCCAAGCCGTTGCGCCGTCTCGAAATTGCGAATCATACTACGCCCGATCAAGGCCACCTGCCGCCCGGATTCGGCGGCCAGATCGCAAACAATTTGCAGGCGATGAATACTGGTCGCAAAACATGAAACAATGACGCGTCCGTCGGCTTCGCTAAAAATTTTCTCAAGGCCTGGGATGACTGATTTTTCTGATCCGGTACGTCCGTCTTTTTCTACGTTCGTCGAATCTGCAAGCAATGCCAGCACGCCTTTGTCGCCAATTTCAGTTAAGCGTTTGATGTCAATGGCTTTGCCGACAACCGGAGTTTCGTCAACTTTGAAATCGCCCGTATGAATCAAAACACCAACCGGAGTCGTGATCGCCAGCGCGACACAATCAATCAACGAGTGCGAAACCTGAATAAATTCAATGCCAAAATTGGCGAGTTCAAAACTTTGCCCAGGTGCAATTTCAATCAGTTCGGTTTGTTCAAGTAGTCCGAATTCGTGCAGCTTGTTTTCGACCAGGCCAAACGTAAAGCGCGTGCCATAAACAGGCACGTTAATCATTTGCAGCAGGAACGGGAGAGCGCCGATGTGGTCTTCATGCGCGTGGGTAAGAACGATAGCAGTGATTTCGTCGCGGTGTTGTTCAATATAAGTAAAATCGGGAATAGCGATGTCTACGCCGAGCAGATCCTCATCGGGAAACATCATGCCACAATCTACAATAATCATCTGACCGTCATATCGAAAAACGGTCATATTCATTCCGAAGAACCCCAATCCGCCGAGAGGGGTGATTTCTAATCTGCCTGTTGCCATAATTTCAAACTTATCCACTTTCAAAATAGTCGGCAAGTATAGCGCAAAGCCGTAATTACACAACCATTGTCTGAAGACAACGAACGTGAGGCTGAAAATCGGCGGAGCATTTGGAGTGCTGTGACTTGTCACAGCTTTGCGTTCGTCCCCTGGATACTGCGGGTTAACCTTGAAGTGCCAATCGCGAACGCCAAAGCGGCGTCGAGCTGCCGCACTCCAAATGCTCCGCCATCCCAGGGGTTTGATGCTATACAATAAAAAAGGACTGAGGTTGCTCTCAGCCCTTTTTATTTGCATTGCGCTTAAATTGCCTAGCTGGGAGTTACCCAATACTGACAATCCGGCATCACCAGCGGAATGATGATCGAGGATTTGGCAACCTGGACTTTATGTAAGGTCCGAATGCCGTTGAAGGTATTCCGGTTCGAGGTCATCAACAATCCAACGGCCGCCGTGACACTGAAGCGTAACGTTCCCACTTCCCCTTTGGGAATCAGGCTGGCCAATGTTCCGGTGACTTTCGGAGTCGTGCCATCAATCCCCTTTTCCACAAAGCATCGTCCGCTGATAAATGGTGAGAAGCTGCGTAACGCTTCGTGACCGTTATAGGCCAGACCAGTGCCAATTTGCGTGACACCACTTAAGGCTCCGGCATACGCATCCCCGGTCAGCCCAGCCAGCACAATCTTTTGATTGACCGTATCCACCGGGCTTTGAATATCCACGGCAAATGTCATGGGAGTCATATCCAGGGCAATCCCATCAAAAGGAATTGTCCATGACAGTCCTGGCGTGGCGACTGCGCCCAGGGGAGTGCCAACGGGTAATGGGGAAGAAAAAGATTCCGCGCCATAGTTGCCGACATATTCGCCATCATTTACAAAGCCGTTGCCGATCAAGCCGTTGTAGGCAATCGGTCTGCCCATATTGTCAGTCGTGTAGGCGATGACATAGCCTTTGTTTTGCGGATCAAATTCCGAGGCCTTCCACTCAATGCTGGCGTTTGGTGTGAAGCAGACAAACTGGTCAAATTCGCTACAGGTCGCGCCATCCAGAAACAAAAAGTGGACATTGATTGGCAGTTTGCCGAGGTTGGTGATGGTCAGGCGCGTGTCTGCTTTGTTCTGCGCATCGTGTTTGTAGAACGGAAACACCAGCAATGAACCGGGCTTCTGATCAGAGGGCGGCATAAAGAGAGTCACCACTTCAAACGCGCCAATGTCGGTGCCATCGCTGGCATTGGCAATGAGGGGTTGGTCAGTGGTGCGGTCAAAGCCACGTTGATCGGTGGCGAGGCCGTTGCTGATGCCTTTATCAATCGCTGGACTGCCCGCGAGCAAAGCATGTGTCTCCGTCGGGCCGCCGTTGTTTTGTAATGGGCCGAGTAACGGGTTCTGATTAAGAATATCGGTTGGTGCGGTAAAGCCGGTGCTGCCAGTAGTGTTGCCGACAAGATTGTAGCCCAGCGAGGTGGTCACCGGGCCAGAGTAGTCGGGGCCAGTAGATGCAGTGTTTCCGGCAATAATGGTACTGCTTGATGTCACTGAATTGCCGTCGTTGTAAATGCCGTCGCCGAGTGGTGCCGTATTGTTGGAGATGGTCGAGTTGATCAGGGTCAATGGGCTTTGGTTGCGACTGCCACCGCCTCTGACACCTAATGCCTTATTG
>JANMKB010000737.1:0-1829 GCA_031371805.1 Blastocatellia bacterium
GGCGCGAGCTTACCGATTTTGGGGCAGCGTGTTTTGGCTGATGAACACGAACATCAACACGATCACACAGCGGCGAAAACCGCTCCGGTCAAGGCTGGCGCACCAAAATATTTCACTGCCGCAGAAATGCTGGCAATTGGCGAAATTTCTGAATTGATTATTCCGGCTGACGAGCGTTCTGGTGGCGCGAAAGCCGCTGAAGTCCCTGCTTTTATTGATCTGATGATTAGCGAATCGCCTGCCGAGCAAAAGAAATTCTGGCGCGATGGGTTGGCGGCGATGGATAAAAAAGCTGGTGGCTCATTCGTCAAAGCTGCAAAAGATCAGCAAATCGCGGTGCTGACCGAGATCAGCAAAAACGAAATGAAGCCTGCGACGATGGAAGAGAGGTTTTTCAAATCAGTCAAGAACATGACGATTGACGGTTATTACACTTCGAAGATCGGCATTCACGACGAATTGAAATATAAAGGCAATACCTATCTGAAAGAGTTCAAGGGATGTACGCATCCTGAGCATCAACAGTAAACTGCTCGCTCTTTGTTACGAATTCCTGTCCGTTAAATTTTGTGACGGGCAACATTTTTTGAGCCTCGTATCAACCGATGCGAGGTTTTTATTTTACGTTAGGACTTTGTTTTTTGGTCTTTGTTTTCTGTTGGATAGTTGAAGTTTTTGAGTAAGCCAAATCCCTCTCGCAACGAATCAAAGACCGAAGCTCAAAGTCCCAGGATCAATTGATTAAGGAGACTTTAAATTCAATGAGCATGACTTTTGCAATTATCAAACCTGATGCAGTGAAAGCTGGCAATGCTGGAAATATTATTCAGTGCATCAACGACAACGGCTTTAAAATTCGCGCCCTGAAAATGATGCACATGACCAAAAGTGTGGCCGAAGGCTTTTACGCTGTTCACAAGGATCGTCCGTTTTTTGGCGAACTGGTTGAATTTATGACTAGTGGCCCGTGCGTCGTAATGGGGCTGGAAAAAGAAAACGCGATGCAGGCGTGGCGCGATTTGATGGGGCCAACCGATGCGACGAAAGCTCCCAAGGGAACAATTCGCGGCGATTTCGGGACAAGTATGGGAGAGAACGCTTCGCACGGTTCTGACTCCGAAGAAAATGCAAAAATCGAATTGGGCTATTTTTTCAACGCGACCGAATTTTGCTAAATACACTGTAAATTAGATTTTCCGGTGTCCAACAAACTTCAGTTCGACTGCTTCGGATTGCAACGATGTTTATTCGTTCAAGAAGAGGCTATTTTATAGCAAGCTGCTTCTTTCCTATAAGTTATTTATTGTTGAATCAACTACGGATTCAACAATAAATAACCTTCCTGATTATTGCAATAAACCGAGCTAAACAGCTACAGCGGCGCAGTCGCATAAAATTCAGAAACACCTGGTTGGCAATATTGCGCCCGGCAGATTGCCTGGCGGTATTGTCAAATGTGAAATGAATGCCGCCATAAACGCGGCATCGTGTTTTTTCGTTCGCCCTTGCCATAAAGCTTGTATATCAAGCGCACGCCCGGCTTCGTCTCAAGGGTTATTACCGCTCAGTTTCGCGTGCGTCGTTACAAAATAATGGCGAAGTTTACGTGTTACTTTGCCTTTTCTTGCCTGTACGATTAATCACGCGATGGATCATAGGCATTTCCAGTGATCTGCGGCGTCGGCAACCGCAACAGTGTAAGCAAAGTAGCGATAAATATTGTCCGTCGAAACATTGTTTTCGCCCCTTCTGAGCTGCTAAAGTGTTACGCCTTGCGTAAACGAAACCGCACGAGCAACTCTTAAATCCAGGGCTGACGATAATCAACC
>JANMKB010000749.1:0-3361 GCA_031371805.1 Blastocatellia bacterium
GGCGGCGAAGATGAAACGGGATGGATTCGACAAGGACGCGCCAACGAGATTCACGATAATCTGCTCGCCGAAGGTAAAACCAAACCGATGATTATTGTGATGGCGTATGGCTACGCTAAACGTGCTGGCCAGGTTGCGCCCGCTGTGAGCAGTCCTCCTAATTCACCTGACCGGGCGAAGGCAATGCAGGATATGTTTTCAGTATTTGAAGACGATCTGACGCAAGCTTTGATTCCCTTCATGGACAAGACTTATCGCACGCTGGCAACTCGTGAAAACCGCGCGATGGCGGGGCTTTCGATGGGCGGCATGCAAACGTTTCAGGTTACGATGAAGCATCTTGATCTCTTTTCTCACATCGGCGGATTCAGCGGCGCAGGCGGCGGTATGTCAGGCGCGCCATTTGAGACTAAGACTGCCTTTGGCGGCGCGCTCAGCGATGCGGCGGCCTTCAATAAAAAAGTGAAATTGGTGTGGATAGGAATTGGTACGAAAGAACCTGAGCGGATGTATCAGGGCGTCAACAATTTTCATAAAACATTGGAAAGCGCAGGCATCAAACACATCTATTACGAATCACTTGGCACAGACCACGAATGGCAAACGTGGCGGCGCGACTTGAATGATTTCGCCCCGAGGTTGTTTCAAAAGTAAGCCCTCTTTGTAGTAACGAATTTATTCGTTACGTTTGAGGCTAATCAGCAACGAATAAATTCGTTACTACGAAGTAAAAAACTTATCAGGAGATTACTCATGCCCAATTTTACGAATCGCTTATTCACCATGATTCTTACCGCTTGCTTGCTGCTTAGCAGCTTGCCCACTGCTTACGCGCAAGCTCCGCAAGCCCGCATCAAGATAGACACCGACCGCACCATCGGCGAAATCCATCCGCACCTGTTTGGCAATTTCGCTGAACATCTGGGGCGGATGATTTACGGCGGCGTTTATGAAGAAGGCAGTCCGCTGTCAGACAAAGACGGCTACCGCAAAGACGTGATGGATGTCGTCAGGCAATTGAATGTTTCGATTTTGCGCTGGCCGGGCGGCAACTTCGCTTCGGGTTATAACTGGAAAGACGGCATCGGGCCGAAAGATCAGCGCCCGGTGCGCAAAGATTTGGCGTGGGACGATCTGGAAAGCAATCGTTTTGGCACGGATGAATTTTTGAAGTATTGCGAAATGATCAGCGCGGAACCTTACATCTGCATTAACGCCGGCCTGGGCACAATTGATGATGCGCGACATTGGGTCGAATATTGCAACGAAACCAAAAATACTTACTGGGCAGATATGCGCCGCAAGAACGGACGCGAGCAACCTTACAAAGTAAAATACTGGGCGCTCGGCAATGAGATTGACGGCCCGTGGCAACTCGGCAACAAGAGCGCCGAAGAGTATGCCAAATTCGCGCTCGAAGCCGGCAAGGCTATGCGTTCGACTGACCCCAGCATCAAGTTGATTGCGAGCGGTTCGAGCAATTACGGCCCAACGGCGGACTGGATGCACTGGAATCGCACGGTGCTGGAGACGTTGCGCAATCAGGCTGATTACATCGCGCTGCATACTTACATCAACAACCGCGACAACGATTTCGAGAAGTTCATGGCTTCAGGGCAAACGATTGATAATTACATCAATGTCACGGCCAGCCAGATCAGGGAAGTGCAAAATCGTCAGCAGAATCCGCGCCCGATTTACATTGCCTACGACGAATGGAACGTCTGGTATCGCGCCTTTAACGAAAAGAAGCTCGAAGAGCCTTACAATTTTGAAGACGCGCTGGCGATGGGGATGTTTTTTAATTCATTCTTTCGTCGCGCCGACGTAGTCAAAATGGCGAACATCGCGCAAATGGTGAACGTCATTGCACCGATTACGACCAATAAACAAGGGCTATTTTTGCAACCGATCTATTTCCCCCTGGTCGAATTTACGAAGCAGAAAAATAATCAATCATTAGACGTATTTGTTTCTGCGCCTACTTACAAAATCGGCAATCGCCCGCCGCTCAAGTATCTGGATGTTTCTACAACTTACAACGCGACTGACAAAATGATTTACGTCAACGTACTGAATCGCAGCAAGGACAAAGACCTGACAACGCGCATCGAAAATCAGGAAGGCCAACTCACGAACGCCGTCAGCGTTTGGGAAATGAACCATCCTGATTTGAAAGCAACGCACACGTTCGGCGATGACAAGAAAGTTCGCCCCGTGACGCGCAACGTTACAGCGCAGCTTGAAAATAACGGATTCAATTACACCTTCCCGGCGCATTCGCTGACGATTTTGCGACTGAAGTTGAAATAAAGATAGCTAGCGCCTAATCACAATCTCAGGACGCTCGCTGTTGCTTGCGGTACTGATAATTTTTATGCCACTACATACTTGCAACAACGAATGCGCCGCCGGCAACCACGTACCAACAATGCGCGCATAAACATTTCACAATAGATTTGCACGCACATCTTTTGACACCTGCAGTCGAACCATTGGTTGCTGATTGCCCGCAGAAAAAAGGCGAGCCGGAAATGATATTGCGCAAGTCGGCGCGTCGCAAATTGTCATCGGCACGGATTACGCTTTTGATATGGGTGATTATGATGTACATACATTAATCGAAGCCGTGCAGGGATTAAGCGAAGACGAACGTGCAAAAATTTTGGAAGGCAATGCCGTAAAACTGCTTGGGCTTAAACGATAAGGACAGAAGATTTTAGGATCAAAAAATATTCCTTATCGCCAATCTATCAAAATGCCCCTTACTACCGAAAAAAACATTCAAGCGGTTCCCCCCGTTTCTCGTGTGCGTTATCGCGTCCTCGCGCTGGCAGTTGCGCTCGCCGGAATTACTTATCTTGATCGCGTTTGCATCTCGCTGACAGCTCCGTCAATGATGAAAGATTTAGGCTTGAGCAAAGTGCAGATGAGCTTTGTTTTCAGCGCCTTCACGCTGGCATACGGATTATTTGAAATCCCGACGGGATGGTGGGGCGACAAGATTGGGACGCGGCGCGTGCTGACGCGGATTGTGATCTGGTGGTCGAGCTTTACGATGTTCACCGCCGGAGCGTTCAGTTACGCTTCGCTGCTGACGATTCGATTTTTATTTGGCATCGGCGAAGCGGGCGCGTGGCCTAACGCGGCGAAAACGTTTTCGCGCTGGTTTCCGGTGACGGAGCGCGGCAGGGCGCAAGGCATCTTTTTTATGGGCGCACATCTGGCAGGCGGCATCACTCCGCTGCTGGTCACGTGGATGCTGAGGCGGATGCACTGGCGCAGCGTCTTCCTTGTTTTTGGTGCCGTCGGATTTGTCTGGGCGGCGACGTGGTACTGGTGGTTCCGCGATGAACCGGAG
>JANMKB010000303.1:0-4403 GCA_031371805.1 Blastocatellia bacterium
CGCAATTGATTCATCAATTTTCCCCTGTTGCCCCAAAGCCATTCCCAGCGCGTTATGCGCGTCCGCCATCCCAGGCAATGTTTTCAAGGTCGCACGCAATTCAACCTCAGCCCGCGCCGGATTATTTTGCTTGAGCAAAGCCACGCCCTGGGCAAAATGCTGTAAGGCGAGACGCTGTTCGATTTTGGCTTGTTTGGATAATTTTTGGGCGTAGAGCGGCAATCCGCAGGTCAGGACAAGGCAACCAACCAGAAAGATGATGACCAGATATTTACTGATTGATAATAATTTGCGTAATGCCATATCGTTAAAGAATCATCTTCTGAACTGAGTAAGCTTAAAATTCGTCATCCTCATCTGGAGGTTCAATTTTCGTTGCAACCAAATCCTTCCAAACTTGAATGATCGCCGTATCAGCATTGGCGATGCGCAAACATTCTGAGACTGCCCCTGTCTCATATTTAAGTTCAGGGAATGTCAATAACAACATTGCCAAATCGCGCCAGTCCGTACCGGATTTTGGCTTGTCGCGTCGTTGATAGAACGAAATTACTTTGCTCGCGATTAGCTCGGCAGGTTCCATCACGAGGATTTGTTCGATGCGTTGTGAGAGCGGTAATTTTTGAACGGGACGCAAATCTACGAGATGACGATTGCCGAGTTTCTGCACTTGATATAACCGATAACCGCGCCCTTCGCCGATTTCACGCACGCGAATTGCCAGATGAAAAAGCTGATTCAAATGTTCGCGTAACTCTTCGGCAAGCTCAGCAGCGCGTAAAGACATTAAATCAATATCCTGCGTCATGCGGGCTTCACCAACGTAAGCGTTGACCGCCTGCGCTCCAAACAAAACTACATCGTCGCGGTTGCGCAAAAATTCCAGCACGGCTTCATGAATTGTAGCCAGTGGCACTTGTTCGTGCATCGCAAACTCCCTGAATGTTAAAGCTCCTGCACTTAGCATAAAATTACCTTTTACTGTCAAATCTATTCCACCTCCGGCAATGCCCAGCTAAACAAAATCCCACCCATCGAACACGCTACAAATTGTCGTCCATTCACGGCATAACTAATCGGTGAAGCGTGCGGGTCGCCTCCGGTTTGTGTTTTCCAGAGCAATTTTCCAGTTTTCGTATTCAAGCCTAACACATAACCATCCGTCGTCGTCGCAAACGTCACGCCGCCCGCCGTAGCCAGTAAGCCATTGCCCAGGCCTCCGGCGTTCAACTTATAATCCCATATTTTCTTGCCCGTAGCCGGATCAAGCGCCATCACTCCGCCCCAATCTTTTTCGCCAGGTGGGAAAAACTTGCCGCCCCAGTATGATTTTCCCATCTCAAATTTTTGATCTTCTTTGACGTAAATGTGACCTTGTTCTTTGTAGGTAAAAACGAAATATCCGCTCTCAGGATCATACGATGGTGATTGCCAGTTCGTAGCTCCAGCTAAGTTCGGATACACCAGCGTACCTTCATAGCTCGGCGCTTTGCCCTCTAAAATCGGGCGGCCTTTTTCGTCCAAGCCCTTCGCCCAATTTTGCCGCGCAAAGGGAGTCCCGAATAAAAATTCTCCGGTCTCACGATCCAGCACATAGAACCACGCATTGCGATTCGCGTGCAGCATCACCTTGCGTGGCTTGCCTTTCCACATCATATCCACCAGCATCGGCGTCTCGTTCGCATCCCAGTCAAAAACGTCGTGTGGCGTAAATTGAAAATGCCATTTGCGCGTTCCTGTCTTCGGGTCAAGCGCGACTACCGAACACGTAAACAAATTATCACCTTTGCGATTATCGCCATTTAAATCCGGCCCCGGGTTCCCTACTGCCCAATACAAAGTGTCCGTCGCAGGATCGTATGTGCCCGTTGTCCACGTTGGCCCTGCACCGTTTTTCCAACTGTCACCCGCCCACGTTTCGTGCCCGAATTCGCCGGGGCCAGGAATTGTATAAAAGCGCCAGAGCCGTTTGCCAGTCGCCGGATCGTAAGCGTCCACAAAGCCGCGCACACCATATTCTCCGCCGCCCATGCCAGAAATAATTTTGTCTTTCAAAGCCAGCGGAGCCATATAAGAAAAATATCCATCCGCCGCCGAAGCCATTTCTGTTTTCCAAAGTTCGGTTCCTGTTTTCGCATCCAGCGCGACCACGTGCGCGTCACCCGTACACATAAACAATCGTCCATCCAAAATCGCAAAGCCGCGATTCGGATTGCCCTGCACATCATGATTTTTCGGGTCTTTCGCCTGGTACTTATACGTCCACAAAGTTTTGCCCGTCGCAGCGTCCAACGCATACGCATAATTCGAGGAAGCCGTGACATACATAATCCCGTCTACGACCAACGGCGAAGCCTGCATGCCACCGCCGCCCTGTGGTTGAAAGCTCCACGCGGTTTGCACTTGCGCGACGTTGCTAAGGTTGATTTGCTTGAGCAAAGAATAATGCTGTCCCTGATAATCTCCGAAGTAGGTGAACCAATTCTGCGGCTCTTTTTTGGAGTTCACGATGCGATCAAAACTCACTCCGCCCTTGATTGGAGCCAGCGCCGCTTTTTGCAAATCAGGCGTCTTCAGTGATTTCAAATACGCGATTAAATTGTCCATTTCTTCGGCATTCAAACGCTTGCCAAAGTCCGCAGGCATAATTGATTTATCCGCGTATTTAATTTCCGCGAGGTCTTTTTTCCTGAGCAAATAATATTCGTCATCGCGTCCGAACAGCGCCAGCGAGAACGAATCTTCATTGCGGCGCAAGCCCTTGATGACTTTGCCGTCCTTCGTTTTCGCTTCGACAAAACTCGGCGTGTAACCTTCGCCCGAACCCGGTTTCAGAATCCGATTTTTGAGTTCATCAACATTAAGATTTCCAATCGTAGAAAGGTTATTTGCGTAACGACTCCCCGCCCCATTGACCATATGGCAACCAGCACAACTTTTCTTAAATGTAGCTTCACCCGCCGCGACATTTCCCGTAATTTTTTCCGCACTCCCGCCGCCCATCGCGCGCAGAAAGCTAACGACCTGCCAGACTTCATCATCCTTCAGCCCCATCGCAGGCATTGCCGTCCCGCTGACGCCATTCTTCACGACATCAAAAAGCTGCGCATCTTCGTTGCCGCGTTTGAAGGTTCCCTTATTGAGCGCAGGCCCGCGTCCGCCATCGCCTTTGGAGCCGTGACAGCCCGCGCACATTCCATCGTAGGTTTGCTTGCCCGCCGCGATAGCGTCAGCTTTGCCTTCAAACGGATTTTTTGCGCCGGGGCCGTGTTGCGCGAAAACATACGCGGCGATGGAAATGATTGAGCAGAAAATAAACAGGAAAATCTTGATTGATTTATTCATACGTTTGGCTTGGAGTTCAGTTTTTTACTTGAGCGAAATAAATGCTCGTGGATTCACGACAGGCGTCATCTTAGCATGGATGCTGGAGAAAATTGATACGCCGTTGCGACTGGAGCGCAAGCACCCTCGGTTGCCAACGTCGCGTACTGATTGTTATTCTTGCGGCTGTGCCGCCTGATGTGCGGAATGGCTCTGCCGTTCCGTTAAGCTACCGAGGCCTTATCAATTCGTCGGCTCAAAAAATGAAGTAAATCCTTTTTTGATTAAGCCCGCTTTCAAGACTTCATCTCGCGTCCAAAGTTCGCCTTCAAGCTCCAGCGTCAGCGCGACAAAGAGCGTATCCTTTTCGTCAATCTCATTGCAGAGCTTGTAGGCTTGGATAATATTTCCCAGTGAAAGATTTTCTTCACTCACAAACTGCACTTTTCTTAAAAGCTGGTTCAAAAATTCATAAATTTCATCTTCACTCGCTTTTGATTTTTTGAGAATTTTTTCTTTGTGTTTGAAGATTTCTACGACAAGAAAATTTGGCGTGTAAAATTTAAGATCAGTGCGGTCAAGAATTACCCGCAAGCGAGAATTCGCCGAACGCATGGCAGCAAACAAAATATTTGTGTCAACGATGACCGTCTTCATTCAGCGCTTTGCAAAATTCTTTCTTTATTTTGTTGCCACCAGGAAGCTTTGATTTCTTCTCCCAATTCCTCAATGCTTTCGTCAAAATCAACTTGTTGTGCTAAGTATTCCAACCGAAATTGATTGAGCATTGTTAGCAGCATTTCCTTCGAGACAAGTTTTTTGTCAATACTGATTAAAAACCGATCTGCTGTTGTTTCGACATTAATTGCCTGCATATTAATTCCCTTACTTATTCGTTAGGCGGTCAAGCTTAAAGTTGAATTATCAAGCCCTCTGCACACCGTGTCAAATCATCAATCCCACAAAATATATCTTCATGGCGCTTCGCTTGCAGGGACTGCCGCTACGCGTCTGCGCTATCGCGCACCGTCCCGGGAACAGAGGTCAGAGAAGGGGGACGACCACGACCCGAAAACCGA
>JANMKB010000107.1:0-27528 GCA_031371805.1 Blastocatellia bacterium
CTGATTGTAGAGAGGTTGTTCAGGTTGGGCGAGCAGGAAGGAGAGTAACTAAAATAAAAATGATGGGCAATAATTATTTTGCCTGTCACAGCAATATCATAATCGCTTGATGGCTTCTTTCGCAAAGTAAGTCAGGATTATATCCGCGCCGGCCCGTTTGATGGAGGTTAACGATTCCATTATCACCCGCTCTTCGTCAATCCAGCCCAACTGTGCCGCCGCTTTGATTTGCGCGTATTCGCCGGAGACCTGATAAGCGCCAATCGGCTGGTTATAGCGTTCGCGGGCAGCCTTGATAACGTCCAAATATGGCAAAGCAGGTTTGACCATTAACATATCTGCCCCCTGCGCTACATCCAGATCAGCCTCGCGCAGTGCTTCACGGAAATTGGCAGCATCCATTTGATAACTGCGACGATCTCCGAACTGTGGTGCGCTATCAGCTGCATCCCGAAATGGCCCATAAAAAGCTGAGGCATATTTGATCGCATAAGAAAGAATTGGAGTGTTTGAAAAACCTGCTTCGTCCAGCCCCTGGCGAATGGCAGCAACCATCCCATCCATCATTCCTGAAGGAGCAATGATATCCGCTCCTGCCTGAACCTGACTAACTGCGGTTTTAGCCAGCAAATTCAGAGTTGAGTCATTTGCGACATCATTATTTTCAATCAAACCACAATGTCCATGTGAGGTGTATTCACACAAACAAGTATCGGCAATCACCAGCAAATCTTTGACCTCCCTTTTAATTGCGCGAATTGCCTTCTGAACAATTCCGTTTTCAGGAAAAGCTTCTGATCCCTGCTCATCTTTTTGTGCGGGCAAGCCGAAAATAATCACGGCGGAAACACCTGTTTCTTTGGCGTCTTCCGCCTCCTTAACCAATTCATCTATGGAAAAATTGAAGACTCCCGGCATGGAGCGAATTTCCCTGCGAACGCTTTCCCCTTCACAAGCAAAAAGTGGATAGACAAAATCATTAGCAGTTAAGCTGGTTTCCCGCACCAAATTCCTGATTTGTGTATTTCCACGTAACCTTCTGGGGCGGTTAATTAAACTTGTCATAAAAAATAAATCAGCGCCATTCTTCCCGCATTACGCAAGAAAAATGGCGCTTTACTTCAAAGTTTATATTTAAAAAAACTATGGACGGAAGCTGCTCAATCCGCTAACGATACTTGGATTTGAACTATCACCCTGGGTAGCAGCAACAATGCCAGCAACCGCACCACCAACTCCAAGCAAAATCAACGCGGCTAAAGCGCCACCTGAAATTGTACCGCCAAGTTTTGCAGCCGCCGTAGCCAACCGTGGGCAACGACTAGAATCGCCAGCCTGAGCGCCAACTGAAACTTCCTGTCCCGCAGAAACAACCTCAACACGATTACCAGCGGTCAGTCTGGCATCACTTTTTGCCGAAAATACACGGGTGTTTCCACAGGCCACATCAATCGTGAGCAAAGAAGATTCTTTTCCGTCAGCAACAGCCACTCCCTCAGCAGTCACAATATTTATCCCAACTCCACCTGGCGCACTAACTACGGCGCGTCCGGCTCTTAATTCACCGCCAATAATCCCACCATCAAGCTTCAAGATGATCTCGCTGTCAGCCGACAACTCAACCTGACCTAACTTGCCAAGGTTCACCGCTGCCATACTATTGCTTCCCGTCTTAACCAGGCTTCCACTAAACACAGTTGCACCATTTGTTGTATTCATCCCATTAAGAGTTACTACACCTCTGACTGATAGTTCACCTGCCAATTTTGACGTTACCTGCGCCATTGCACTACCAGTAATTAAGCTGCTAAAACTACCCACCGTAACCATCAATGTGATTGCTATAATTTTTTTCATATATACCTCTTTATTAAACCATGTTGTGTTTCCGTTCAACCGAAAACAACACCAGTTAAAAATACTTTTTCTTAACGCTATTTCGGACAGATTTACGCTGTCCGAATCCGCAGAAAATTAAATTAAAACTATGGCCTGAACCCGCTGATACTAACAGAGGTTTGATCCCCTCCCTGAGTAGCAGCGACAATGCCAGCAATAGTGCCTCCAATACCAGCAATCAAAAGTGCAGCCAGCGCACCTGAGGCAATACCATGTGATGGTAGAACTACAGGCAAACGCTTACAACTGGGAGCAGTATTTTGTGTGCCAACCGAAACTTCCTGTCCAGCCGAAACGACTTCGATACGATTGCCAGCCGTTACTTTGGCTTCGCTTTTGGCTGAGGCAACACGTGTATTTCCACACGCCACATCTACCGTCATGACAGAAGCCTCTTTACCTTCGGTAACCACCGTCCCCTCTGTGGTTAGAACATTAATCCCAATTCCAGCAGGGACACTGACAGTAGCTCTGCCGGAGCGAAGATTACCACCTACCATGCCGTTATCAAGCCTTAATACCAATTCACTGTCCGGGGCAAGTTCTACTTGTCCCAGCTTTCCAAGGTTAAGCGTGGCGGAGCCGTTACTGCCAGTCTTAATCCGACTGGAATCAAAAACAGTAGCGCCACTGGTGGCATTCATCCCATTTAAGGTTACTGCCCCTCGAACACTAATCTCACCTGAAAACTTAGGGGTCACCTGAGCCATTGCACTGCTCATCAGCAGGGTATTAAAGACCCCCACAGTTATCATCATAGCAATTGTCAGAGTTTTCTTAAGTCTCATCACTTTGCCCGTCATGGTCGTTTCCTCCAAAGAGCTTAAAAGCTCAAAACCTGTACTTATTGGATTGTAAAAAGTAAGACGAAATAAATAAGTTCCGAAATCCTAGGGCTATTTGTTCATTCGGAAATTCCTCTGAAATATTCAGAAAACTTCATCTTTTGTGCCTTAAGGAGAACCTTAAAGACTGTGTCTATTTACACTAATTGAGGTTGCCTGTCAATCAAAATCTCCTTAAAACAGAGCTATTTCAGTCTTTATGAAGAAAACTGTGCGGTCATCCTGTCATTTTTATGACTCAAAGTTTCATACCAGTCAATTGTGCGCCGCAATCCATCCTCGACGGCAATAGCAGGTTCCCACGCAAGCAGCGACTTGGCCAGTGAAATATCCGGCTGACGAGTTTTGGGGTCATCTTCGGGCAATGATTTGTACTCTATCTGACTTTCACTTTTTGTAAGTTGTAAAATCAGTTTCGCAAATTCCAGAATTGTCATTTCTCTGGGATTACCAAGGTTGACAGGGCGATGATAATTTATCCCCATTAGCCGTCTCACGCCTTCCACCAAATCAGCTACATATTGGAAACTGCGTGTCTGCTGACCTTCACCAAAAACCGTTAAAGCTTCTCCCTGCAATGCCTGATTAATAAAAGTAGGTACAACCCGACCATCGTTAACACGATTACGTGGCCCGTAGGTGTTAAAAATTCTGACGATTCGTACATCTACCTGATGGACGCGATGGTAAGCCATGGTAATTGCCTCAGCATAACGCTTGGCCTCGTCGTACACTCCGCGCGGTCCAATTGGATTCACATTGCCCCAATAATCTTCTGGTTGTGGATGAACCAGCGGGTCGCCGTAAACCTCTGAAGTTGAGGCAATCAGAATGCTGGCACCTTTTGCTTTAGCTAACCCAAGCGCGTTGTGCGTACCAAGCGCTCCGACCTTCAAGGTCTGAATCGGAAGCTGGAGGTAATCTATCGGACTGGCCGGACTAGCAAAATGGAGAATCCAGTCAACCTTGCCAGCCACATGAATGTGGTTGCTAATATCGTGATGAATATATTCAAAGTTCGGATTTGAACGATGATGAGCAATATTGTTCAGATCGCCAGTGACTAAATTGTCCATGGCCACAACCTGATGTCCCTCGCCTAACAAACGATCCGTCAAATGACTGCCGATGAATCCGGCTCCGCCAGTAATTAAAACTCGCATTATTTTCCAATCCCTCGATAAACAAATTCTGCTTTACTTGTAGCCTGTGCATCAAGAATGTTACGCCCATCAATGATGACGTTTCCGTGCATTACTTCCTTGAGTTTCACCAAATCCAAGTGCTGGAATTCTTCCCACTCCGTCACAATCACAAGCGCGTCGCAATCAGTCGCCAGGTTCATCACATCGCTGGCATATTCGATTTTTAAATCAGGGTAGTACCTGGCACAATGCTCATTCGCAATTGGATCAAAGGCCTTTACTTTAGCGCCCATGGTTAATAGTTGCCTGGCAATCGTCAGCGCTGGCGCATCACGCAAATCATCCGTGTTAGGCTTGAAAGCGAGACCCAGCAAACCAATGGTTTTGCCTTTGATGATTTTCAGTGTTTCCTGTAATTTTTGCACTGCCACCAGCCGTTGCCGCGCATTAACATCAACAGTTGCATGCAACATTTGTGGCTCGTAATTATATTCCCGCGCAATGTCAACCAGCGCCGAGACATCTTTGCCAAAACATGAGCCGCCCCAGCCCAGACCGGCATTCAGGAAGCGTGGCCCGATCCGATTATCAAGTCCAAAGCCGCGTACAACCTCATGCACATTGGCTCCGACACGTTCACAGATATTGGCAATTTCGTTGGCGAAACTGATCTTTGTGGCAAGAAAAGCGTTCGCCGCGTACTTAATCATTTCGGCGGAAGCGAGGTCAGTTGTCACTACCGGAACCGCAGTGAATCCGGCGGGACGCGGCGCCATCGGTGGCGAATTAAAAATTTGCTCAATTAGTGGTTTGTACAACTCACGCATTTGCTCAATCGCAACTGAATCGCTGGAGCCAAGCACAATTCGATCTGGATACAAGGTATCCTGGATGGCTGATCCTTCGCGCAAAAATTCAGGATTTGACGCCACGGCAAAAAGCTCTTCAGGTTTTTTGCCAGTACATTCGCTATTGTCCCGCAAGCCTTCCTTCACCAGCATCTCGACCCAGTTCCCCGACCCAATTGGAACCGTAGATTTATTTACAATAACGCGCCGATGCGAACCGTCCAGCACCAGACCGATTTGTCGTGCGACAGTTTCGACATAAGTAAGATTGGCTTTCCCCGAAGGCAGCGGCGGCGTTCCAACTGCGATAAAAATCACTTCGGACTGCTTAATCGCAGCTTTCAAATCAGTCGTAAAGTTTAGTACACCACGCTGCTGACACATCGTCAGGAGGGCATCCAGCCCCGGCTCATAAATTGGTGACTGCCCTTTTTTGAGCAACTCAATTTTAGCCTCATCAATATCAACACAGGTGACGGATTGTCCGAGATAAGCCAGACAGGTTCCAGTAACTAAGCCAACATATCCTGTTCCAACAACACAAACTTGCAAGATAATTCTCCTTCAAACTCTGGGGGATTTTATTTCAGGTTCTTCGAGATGGAGTGAACGGGGCAGGAACCGAAACGGACTATAGCAAAAGGCTACGTTTCTGAAAAGACAAAAGAGTTGCAAACCGCCTCCAAAACTTAAACAAAAAGGACACGAAAATCATTTAAGGCAATGTCCTTCAAGACCCTTGTGTCCTTTTGTGCTTACATTATTTTTTCCTGTCATACAGGTAAGCGCTCTCAACCAGTTTTACTCCCGTCCCATCATGAACGGCAAAGTTACCACCCTTCCACAAACAAGCTCCACCATATTCACCTTTTTTGTTAAGGGCGTAAAAATTAAGGCCGATGCTGCCAAGTTCTTCCAGATTGTTCCCATAACGAGCGGCAACCCGTTTTACTGCCTCCATCGCAGCTTCAGTTGGCGCCTTGCCTTGCCGCATCATTTCGACAATCGTATGCGCTCCATTGATATAAATACATTCTTCCCCACGCCCGGTTGAACCAGCGGCCCCGACTTCGTTGTCAACATACAATCCGCATCCGATCAGCGGCGAATCGCCGACGCGTCCCGGAATTTTCCAGGCGAGTCCCGAAGTCGTAGTCACACCCGAAATATCGCCGTTCGCATCCACCGCCAAACAATTGATCGTGCCGGTTGGACGATTGCGCAAGCGCTCTTCAGCATAACTATTCCAGGCGATTTCCTGCGGTGTCTGATTTGCCTGCGAAATTTGTTTGGCGCGCGCAGTTTTGTGCCAGCTCGGCCCCCAGTTGTCTTTGTCGTTCAATTCCTCTTTCCACTTGAGCCACAATTTACGCGAGCTTTCGGTCAGCAAATCCTGTTGCTTAAAGCCCTGCTTGAGCGCGAATTTCAAAGCGCCTTCCCCCACAAGCAAAATATGATCGGTGCGTTCGAGGACAACTTTTGCAACTTTGGAGGGATTTTTAATGTGATGCAAATTCGCCACTGCGCCCGCCCGACGCGAGGGACCGTGCATCACACACGAATCAAGTTCGACTTCGCATTCTTCGTTCGGCAATCCGCCGTAACCAACCGAATCATCGTTTGGATCGTCTTCAACTAAATTGACTCCGGCAATCACCGCATCCAGCGTATCGCCGCCAGCTTTGAGAATTTCCATCGCTTTGGACACACAGTTGAAGCCACCACGCAGCGGATTTCCGTCTGCGCCCATATGATTATTGGCGCTGGAAATTACCACCGGACGCGCAGCCGCCGAAGCCGAATTCGCTACTGTTGTGTTTGATAATAATGGTGCGGCTAAGCCTGTGAGAGCAGCGCTTTGGATTGTTCCTTTAATAAATTCACGGCGTTTGATGTCGGGATTCATGGTTCCTCCTGAAAATATCTGATCAATTTAAAAATCGGCAAATTTGAAAATCTGCCGAACATTGTACGGGTTCTATTCTTCGGGTGTTTCGGGTTTAGCTTTATCCGCTTGTTCTGGCGCTTCGGTGGGAGCGAGTTTTTTCAACGATTCTTCAATGGCCTGCAAACGTTTTTCCGTTTCTGAACTCGCTTCACGGAAGCCTTTCAAGACTCCGGCCAGTTCAGCTTCGCGGCGTTGCACCAATTCTTTTTCAGTCGTGACGACACGCAACCGCGCTTCGATATTATCCTTGACCTGGCGAATTGCATCGCCTTTGTTGGCATAAGGCATGCGGCTGACCTGCGCTTCCAGACCTTCGGTTGTAAGCATTAGTTGCAGGTTCTGAGATTCGCCTTCCAGAATCGCCAGGCGATCACGCACCGTTTTCAGTTCGCTTTCATAACGATCAATCCGCAAGTCAGTCCGGTTCAGTCGCAAAATATCGGTTTGAATTTGCTGGCGCGAATTATTCGCCCGCACTTCATTGACCAGGTTTTTTACTTCGACCGTTAAATTCAGCACGGCCTGCACCAAAGCATCTGATGATTGCAAAGTTGTTTTAGGAATAGCCGCATGTTCAGTTTTTCCAGCTTCGTTTGGTTCACTACCTATAGGCTGTTTGTCATCGGAATCAAGGATTTTATCAAATTGCGTAGGGTGTTTTGTTGGGCGTTGTTGTTTGGTCGGCTTTGGCTGTTGAGCCATGGCAACAACGAAACAGCAAAGCATCAAAGCCATCGCGCATAAAAAAGATTTGTTTATTTTGTAATGCATAAAATTACTGCCGATTAACTTTCGGAAACGCTGCCACACTTGCATTTCCATCTTTATCAACTGCCTGCACCGCAAAAAAATAATCGTCTTTTGACAGGCCTTTCATCACGTATTCAGTCACCTTGCCAACCTCAATGCTGCCTGTCCAAAATGGTTGATTCGTGGCACGCCAAACGATTCGATAACCCGCTACATCAGGTTCTTTATTCGGTTGCCAGGCGATGGTTGTATCGTATTCCTGCCGACCAGATTTAAAACTAACGCCGAGTGGTGAAGCTGGAGCCAGCGACATACTCGCCAAGGAAGCGGCGTTCACGCGTGCGACTTGGGCAATGTAAGCGAAATCAACCATCTCCGGCACGTCGCCATATTTAATGCCGCTTTCTGTCCGCACTACCTGATGCTGGCGCGTGAAATCTTCGTTTGGCTCCGTGAAACGCACCGCCGCAAAACCGCGTTGCAAAAACGGCGCGTGATCGCCTCCGCGTCCGTAACGATCTTTCCTGAAAATTAAATTCACCTCGAAATTTGGCACGTAGCGTTCACCTGTTTCTTTGATATAACGAGCCAGTTGCCGCGATACGCCATCGTTTTCGCCCCCGACAGACTGGCGAATTTTAGCTTCGGCTTCGGTTTCAGTGGAAGCGATTCCTTCGGAAAACAAACGCACACGCCGATTATCTCTCACGCCGTTACCCCCACTTGTGTTCCCGATTATATCGTTGGTGAACATAGCGGCGATGTTGAGGGATTTTGTTTTCGCTAATTCAGCCCAATGCGCGGCTCCGAGTAAGCCTTGTTCTTCGCCGGGCACAGTCATAAAAACTATGGTGGCGTCGAATTCATATTTCGACATCACACGCGCCATTTCCATCACTGCCGCCGTGCCTGAAGCGTCATCGTTTGCGCCCGGCGCATCGCTGGTTGCATCCAGCACACTTTGCGTACAGACGCACGAATCGTAATGCCCGCTGACCACATAAATTCGGTCTTTGGATTCGTCCTGTGTTCCCGGCAAAGTGGCGACGATGTTAATGAGCCGCGTTGGTTGTGGCACTCGTCCGCCTGCTGGCTGAATAAAATTATCTTCGGTAACGACCAAACGTCCGCCTGATTCTTTGCTGTAGCGATCAAATTCAGCTTTGATCCAGGTCCGCGCCGCGCCGATACCGCGCTGTGGATCGTCCTGCACAGAAAGCGTGTGGCGCGTCCCGAAGCTGACCAGCTTACGAATATTAGCTTCAATGTTCGCAGCAGAAATTTCGCTCAGGATTTTTTCGATCTTTGGATTTTGTTTTGCCGAGAGTTGCGCCTGTTGCGCTGACGCCGAAATATTCAGCACGAGCAACAAAAATATCAGGCTTACAACGACGGGGAGAAACGGCGATGGGGCGATGGGGCGATTTGTAAACAGCGCCGCTTCTTCTTTTCTGGTCTTGCATCGTGACAAAAAATTTTCGAGCTTCATAAAGATTCCTACTTGTAAAACCCGGCTTTTCGATAGGATTCGTCGAGAACTTCGACAACGTGAACGACTTTGCAATCTGCGCCTTTGGTACGACAGCCTGCGCCTAACTGCATGTGACAGCCGGGATTCGCGGTCATCAATAAATCCGCGCCGGTGGCTTTCACTTTATTAATTTTTTCGGTCAGAATTTTCTCCGACATTTCAGGTTCACTTAAGTTGTAAATCCCCGCGCCGCCACAACAATCCTGCATGCCTTCGAGCGGTTTGAAATTAAGAGCAGGAATCGCCGCCTTTAAAACTGCCTGCGGAGCCGCAGTAATTTGTTGCGCATGATACAAATGACACGGCGCATCATAAGTCACTGACTCTTCGATTGGCGCACCTTCTCTAACGCCGATTTTATTCAGGTATTCAGAAATGTCGCGCACCCGGCTACTAAATTCATGCGCCAGCGGGGCATACTTTTCATCGTCTTTCAGCAACTCACCATAATCTTTCATCATCGCGCCGCACCCGGCAGAATTGATAATAATCAGCGACTTATAATTATTCTCGAACGCCTCAATATTTTTACGCGCCAGATCACGCGCGATTTCAATTTCTCCCGCGTGCGCATGTAAGGCGCCGCAACAAACCTGCGTTTTTACCGGAACATTGAAACAACCGTTGGCCGCCAGCACCCGCGATGTAGCGTCGTTCGTATGCTTAAACAAGCCTTCCATCACGCATCCGGTGAATACTGATACTTCTCGCTTTTCATTCAATGGCTTATCTTCAACGGCAACCGATTCGATAAAATTTTTCTGCTTGCGACGGCTGAGCTTGTTCCCAAACACGGGTTTTGAAGAAAGCAATAATGACAACGCAAATTCGGCCTGCGGAAAAATTTTATTCATCAAATTCCGCACAGGCTTAATCCACAAGGCCAGACTGATCAAGCCGCTGTCACGAAAGAGGCGATTAATCGTCATTACTTTGGCGAATTTTTCAGGGTATGGAAATAGTTCCTTCAGCGCCCGCGACAATAATTTTTTTGGCAAAGTGTCCGGCTCTTTGACCGATGATCGAACTAAAGCCGCACGCGTGGTTTCGAGCAAATGTCCATATTCGACACCTGCCGGACAAGCGGTTTCGCAGGCGCGACAGCCCAGACACAAATCTATATGCTGCTCAAAATTTTTATTATCGAGATCAAGCCGGCCTTCCACCACCGAACGCATCAGCAAAATACGTCCGCGCGGACTGTCATTTTCATTGCCGGTTTGCACGTAAGTCGGACAAGCCTGCAAACACAGGCCACAGTGAATACAGCCAAGCAGTTTTTCGCTCTCGGCCTCAACCGCAGTTTTTAATTGAGTAAGTTGAATTGTCATTGAGTAATTAAATTAAGCCATTTTTGCCGCGCTTATTCACCGTTGCCTGGCAGTTTAAATTCCGGCCACAAATCTGCCTGGGTTCAGTAAATTTTGCGGATCAAATTTTTCTTTGAGTGAGTGCATTAAAATAGCGGTTGGCCCCACTTCGCCCCAGACATCAATTTGTGATTTCAGTTCCAGCGGAGCACGCAAAATCACCATATTTCCACCCAGCGCCTGGGCACGAGTCCGAAATTCGACAATGCGGCGGGGACGTTCTTTCGACCTGAACCAGTCCAGCGCATGATTATCTGCGTGCACACGAATCACGCCATTAGCAGCGTGTGCGCGGATCATGGAAAGCGGCGATTCCGGCAAATATTTATAGACTTCAGCAATCATCGCGCCCAAATCCGCCGGCTTCACGCTCACCCGGAAAATCAAATCCCACTCCTGTGAAATTTCGGTTTCCCGATACTCATTCCAAAACTTTAGCGCCGCCTCAGAACTCAATTTCAAATATTTAAAATCAGCACCCAGCCGAATCGCTTCGTCAATTTGCCATTTAATCGTTTCGTCTGCGCCGATAAATTGCAACGCCAAAGCGTAATTCCCATCGCCGCTGGTCGCCAGTTCAACCTGCTCATCTTTGATATTCGCCGTGAGCAATTCTATGGCTGATGGTTGCACATCAGAAGCATTGATGCGCATTGCCAAATCGCAAATATCTGAGACGGCTCCTGCCTTAAAAATCAGCGTGCGTTCTAACGGCGGCAGTCCGCGCAATTTAAAACTAAGCTCCGTGATGATGCCGAGCGCACCAAAACTTCCTGTATAGAGTTTGCACAAATCATAACCCGCTACGTTTTTGACGACTTTGCCTCCGGCTCTGGTGGTGAGTCCGTAAGCATGAACAATTTGCATGCCGATTACCCAATCGCGTGGCGTACCGTAAGCACATCGCAAAGGGCCGGAAGTTGCCGTCGCCACGATGCCGCCCAGCGTTGCCGCTTCATCACCAAACGGATCAAGCGGAATCCATTGGCGATGTTCTGAGGCATGTTGATTGAAAGTGTAAAGTGGACAGCCCGCTTCAACCGTGACCGTCAAATCCGCTGGTTCATATTCCAGGATGCGATTCATGTAAGTTGTCGAAATAATGAGATGAGCGCGCACTGGGGGGTTGCCCATATTCAACCACGTGCCTGCGCCAGCCGGAATCACCGTTAAATTTTCACTCATCGCAAAGCTCAGCATTTCGCTTAACTCTTCAACTGTACGCGGAAAGGCGATGGCGCGGCTGGGTTCTCCAACAATGCGAAAATGCTCGCCGATGGCCAGCAAGGCCCGATCCATTCCAAATTCTTCCGTCAGTCGCCGATGAATGGATTCCGGCGCTTTTTCTTTTGAAGTTACCTCTGCACGTAAATTATCCATAGTCGTCAAAATCACCCCGTCGCTATCGCTCCAGGTACAGTACCGCAAGCCGTAGCGAGCCAAGTTTCATCATCAACTGCCGCTTTCAGCGCAGCAATCGCTAAACTTGCACAATGCTCTTTGTTGCGCGGTAATGTTCCAAGTGCTTGCGTTACATCTGCTGGTTCCAGCCGCAAAGCTTTATCAATCGTCAGATCGTTTATCATTTCGGTTAGGACTGATGCGGCGGCGATGCACGGTGGACAGGCCTGCGCCTTGAAGCTGGCAGCAACAATTTTGCCGTCTGCAATTTTCAAATACAGATGCAGCAAATCGCCGCACACCGGATTCGTCGCTTCACCAAATCCGGTTGCATCTTCCAACACGCCAACGTTGCGTGGGTTTTCTAAATGTTCAAGAACTTGTTTGCTGTACATTTGCTTTCGCCGCCGGAGACAAACGCCGCAATTTTTCCACCACTGCGGGTAACGTCTCCAGCACGTAATCAACTTCTTCTTTCGTCGTATCTTTGCCTAAACTAAAACGCAACGAGCCGCGCCCGGTTTCGTGATCCAAACCAATCGCCGTCAGGACGTGAGAAGGTTCAATCGAACCTGAAGCACAGGCTGATCCAGTCGAAACGGCGATGCCTTTGAGGTCGAGCGAAATCAGCAAACCTTCGCCTTCACAATAATCAAAATTGAGACTTGCGATATGCGGCACACGACATTCAGCATCGCCGTTGCGCGAAATATTTGAAATGCGCCGGAGCAATTCAGTTTCCAGATAATCACGCAAAACGCCTACCCGATTCATAAAATCTTTGAGGTGCAACCGTTCCAGTTCGCAGGCTTTGCCAAGCGCAACAATCAACGGCACACTCTCTGTGCCGGCTCGCCGATCACGTTCGTGATGCCCACCGAATTGCTGTTCCTGAATCCGCACGCCACGCCGCACAAATAAAGCGCCAACGCCTTTGGGAGCGTGAATTTTATGACCTGAAATTGACAACAGGTCTATGCCGAGTTCGCGCACATCAACCGGGATTTTACCGACAGATTGCACCGCGTCGGTGTGAAAATATAAATGTTTGTGTCCGGCGGCACGCTGTGTTTTGACCAGATCACCAATTTGTTTGAGTGGTTGAATTGTGCCAAGTTCATTGTTCACATGCATCACCGAAATCAACACCGTGTCGTCGGTAATTGCAGCCTGCACATCTTCAATGCGCACCAGCCCGGCGCGATAAACTGGCAGATACGTCACGCGCCAGCCGCGGTCTTCCAGATGCCTGCACGTATTCAGTACGGCGGAATGCTCGAATTGTGAAGTAATAATATGTTTGCCTTTTTCGACCTGCGCTTCGGCAATTCCCTTCACTGCCAGATTATCAGCCTCGGTTCCGCCGGAAACAAAAATAATTTCCGGCGCGGTCGCATTAACTAATTCAGCAACCTGATAACGCGCCTCTTCCATCGCCTGTTTGGCACGCTGTCCCCATTGATGCACGCTGGAGGCATTGCCATAAATTTCAGTAAAATACGGCAGCATCGCCTGCACGACCTCGGTCGCCACCGCCGTTGTCGCGCTGTTGTCGAGGTAAACTTTTCGCGGAATCGTTTGCATAAGAAGATTCACCAGAATGTCGCGCAGGTTTTGCGTTACAGCTAAAATTAAGCATAAGTGTCAGCGCGATTTTGTTCAAGCTGGCGTTACCAATAATTTTCAGGCAACGGCGAATTCGATTCTCACATCTGACCCAACGTCTATAATTGGTGCGACGTCTTTGCCTTGCCTGTCGCGCCACAATAAGGTAAAAGTCGCTTGCCCCTGGCGAAAAATTTCAGGCAGGTCAAAACCTTGCAATTCTAATGGAGGAATTTATGAAAAGCCGGAGCATTTTAGCGTTAGTTTTTTTGCTCATATTTATTTCCGCAGCTTTTGCCCAACCGCGCAGCAATCGTCCGCCACTGCGTAATACTGATCGCAGTGAACAGGATTTACGCGCACATGAATTTGGCTATCGCACAGCTTATGAGGATGGCTTTGAGCAGGGGAAAAATGATTTTAACCGCAACCAGCCACGCGATTTTTCGCGGAGTCAGAATTATCAGCGCGCCGATAACAACTATGAAAACCGCATGGGACAAAAAATTGAATATCAGGACGGTTATCGCGCTGGCTTTGAGATTGGCTACAACGACGGATATTTTGGGCGACCATTTTCCACTTCAATTCCGCAAAATTTAACCACTATTATTGTCGGCGCTGGCACTGTCGCAGATCGTGGACGCAATCAGGACAACGCTGAGCAACGCAATGATTCGCGTGATAATCGGCAAAGCGATTCACGTGATAGTCGTCAAACTGATCCGCGTGATACTCGACAGGACAACCGGAATTCACGGGTTTCCGCAGACAGCATTTTCATCCCGGATGGAGATCAATTAAAAATTCGACTCACCTCTCCGCTTAGTACCAAAACAAATCGTGAAGGCGATCAATTCACGGCTCGCGTCACCAGCCCTTCGGCTTATGTCAACGCGACAGTCGTTGGTCATATCGCTAAAATTGTCCACTCTGGCAAAGCTACAGGCAAAACAGAAATGATGCTGGCGTTCGATGAAATTACTATGCCGGATGGCCGCAGCGCTCCTTTCGATGCACAGGTCGAAAAAGTTTATCAAAGCTCATCGGTCAAAACCGTAGATGAAGAAGGCAACGTCCAAACCGAAACCCGCACGAAAGACACGGCAACTCGTGGCGTAGGCGGGGCAGCCGTGGGCGCAGTGATTGGCGCGATAGCGGGCGGTGGTAAGGGCGCAGCGATTGGCGCAGTGCTGGGCGGAGCCGCTGGCGCTGGCTCAGTTTATGTGCAAAGCGGCAAGGAAATTATTTTCGATACGGGCACAGAAATGATGATCCGCTCAATGGGCAAACCGCAACGTTAACAGCGAAAACGGAAGAGAATAAACAGATGAACCAACGCTTCAGGGTTGCTCTAAATTCTCTTCCGTTTTCCGTCTTCCTGATTTTAAATGATTACCCTTCTTACGGACTTTGGCACGGCTGATTATTTCGTTCCAGCGGTCAAAGGCATGATTCTTTCGCTCAATCCTCAAACTACAATTATTGACATCACGCACGAGATTCCCGCGCAGGATATTCAGGCGGGAGCCTTCACACTCGGCGCCTGTTATGACAATTTTCCGGCTGGAACGGTACATCTAGCCATCATTGATCCCAGAGTTGGTTCTGAGCGCCGCCCAATAATTGTCGCGGCGGGAAAGCATTTTTTCGTGGGGCCAGATAACGGAATTTTCAGTTATGTTTATCAGCAGGAAAAATATGTGCGCGCTTTTCACGCCAGTAAGACAGAGTTTTTCCGTCCCGGCAGCAGTTCAACTTTTCACGGACGTGACGTGTTTGCTCCCCTCGCTGCCTGGTTGTCGAAAGGCTTAACACCTGAAAATTTCGGCGCAGAAATCAACGATTACATTCGCTTTGATTTACCACTTCCGCAAATTTCTGTGGAAAAAACATCAGGCGAGATAATCCACCTGGATCATTTCGGAAATTGCATTACTAATCTGACTGAAAATGAGTTGAATTTGCGTCAGATAAATACTGCCACGCAAATGATAATTGGAGAGCAAAGGGTTGCCAGCTTTGGAACACATTTTGCCCAACATAGCGGAACTAAAAATTTATTCGCCTATATCGGAAGCGCGGGTTATTGGGAAGTTGCGTTGTGGCAGGATTCAGCCGCCAAAAAATTTGGCTTCACGCAGGGCACGCAGATAAAACTTATTTTTTAATAAATTGATGAAGCCCAAGCTTCAGGAAGCTACGGCTTTGTCGAAAATTACTCCGACTTCTTTGGTATCTTTATCTTTATTGATTTTGTTTTGTGCCTTAATCGTCCGAGGTTTGATTTGCTTCTTGCGCACCGATTTATTGCGATACATGGCGATGTCCGCCACCTTCATCAACTCATCTAATGTCCGACCATCACGACCATAAATCGCATAACCAATACTAGCTCCGATTCGCACCTCGATGCCATTAACAGGAAATCTATATGCCTCCAGGTGTCTCTGAATACGGGCTATCAGATCACCAATTGAGCGTTCTTCAGCATAAGGCAGGAGCGCAATAAATTCATCCCCGGCATAGCGAATTAATGGATCACCCGCGCGCAATTCCTGTTTCAAACATCTCGCTACCTCGCGTAGTACATGGTCTCCGGCCTGATGACCGAAAGTATCATTGACCAGTTTGAAACCATCCAGATCAATCATCAACATCGCCATCGTCGTGGCATAACGTTCCGCCCGATAACTTTCCTGCTCAAAGGAAGTAACCAGATACCGCGAATTGGGCAATCCCGTCAGCGCATCTGTCAAAGCGCACGCCTCGGTATCGCGGTAAGTCATGGCATTGAACAGGGCATCGGCGGCGAGGGGCGCAACAATTTCGATCACCCGTGAATGTTCATTGCTATAACTATTCGGAGCCGAACTCAACAACGCAATTGCGCCCAGCATTTTCCCGGCCTTGGTTAAGGGATAAACCGCGATTGACTTGAACGCCTGTTGAATTTTCGGATCAAATTCTGTTAACTCCTGCGCCGCCTCGGAAGAATACGCAGGTTGATTTTTGGCTAAGGCATGCCAGACCGTATTTTCCCTGACTGTAACTCGTTGTGAGACCAGTTTATCGGCATGCAATCCGACCGCACCCCGCACATAAGCAGTGTTGCTGCTCTCATCATATAAGTAGATGGCATAAGTATCACAATTGATCAGACGGCTCAGACGCGAAACAATGATTGAGACAGCTTCTTCAATATTCAGTGTGCTGCTCAAAGCTCTGGCCAAATCAATCAGTTCCGTTACCTCCTGCCGCGCACTCCGAATTTCGTCCAGATAATAAGAGGGTTTGGCGCTGTCTTCCAGAGTAGCTACAAAAGCCGATTCATTGGCATTGCGAGGCAGAATGTCAAGCAGCGCAACTTGTGATTCAAGCTGCGGTAAGATTTCCAGAAAAGTTTGGACAATTTCAGGATCGTATTTGTGGCCGCTTTCGCGGAGCAAAAGATTAATCGCCTCACTGCGTGCAAAAGGGCCAGGACTTTTGCTGTAAGCAGCATCAAAATCATCCGCCACTGCCAAAATGCGGGCCGTAATCGGAATCGCCTCACCACATAACCTGTCAGGATAACCCGTCCCATCCCAATGTTCGTGATGATGTTTGACCGCAGGAACTAACGGATAGGGGAACCCGGCGCGTTCCAGAATGCTGGCTCCTACCACTGTGTGCAACTGAATCTTTTCTCTTTCCGCTTCTGTTAAATTTTCTGACTTATGGAGCAAATAATCCGGCACTGCCAGCTTCCCGATGTCCCGCAAAACCGAAGCTGCTCGTAAGGCTTTCAACTCCGGCTCAGGTAACTCCAGCGATTGTCCTACGCCTTCCGTGTAAAGCTGAATACATTGTGAATGAATTGACGACTGCGAGCCATTGGCATCAATCGCACCAGCTAATGCTTCAATCGTCCGCAGGTGCAATTCGGAAATTTCATCTGCTTTGTGCTGAACAGATTTATACTTCTCAATATATTTTTCTTTGAAATGGCGATAGGCAAAGTAAAAAATTACCAGGATTAGCAAACTCAGCAAAGCCACATAAGCTTTCTGCTCTCTGGCGATGAGCAATACTACGCCCGCCGTAAAGGCCGCGCCAAAATAAGCGACAAAGCTGTTTAGCCATTGCCCGTTAGCAAAGCTTGCCCGGATTTTATGATTTCGGAGGGCTGCCGCCACCGCAGGCCAGTCCGCATAAAATAAAAACCGTGTCCAGGCCATCCAGGCCAGAACATTAATAATTGGAATTGACGGGTCTGAGATAAATTGTGGAGTTTGCCCCAATGCTGGCAGCAGATAATTGATAACCAGTCCTGTCGCGGCGGCGGAAAGTGCGGATTGCCCGATACTGGAAAAATATAATAGCCGATCCTGATTGAGCAGTGTCCGAGTAGCAACCAATGTCGCCATGGTCGAAAGCAAAATAGCGGCTGGCGCTCCATAAACCAGCAGCACCAGAAAAAACAATGGCTCGGCGGCATTCATCGGGAATTTAAAGCCAGGCCACGAGACCACCATAGCGAGTCCGAAAAGCACAAGGTAGCGCAGATCCGGCACACTAAAAGTTAGTCGGTAAATAGCTGTCGCCAATACCACGCTGCCACCAGCAATGATCGCAAATTTAACTAACTGCAAAAATGGATTTTTGTTCTTGCTCATGGCATTTGCCGCCTTGCTGACTTATCCGAAAGATTGATGGCAGGTATCTTCAGAATAAATTCAGGCGATAATTTCGATTAGCCAGTCTCAATAAAATGTAACTTTTGTTCCTCAGGAATATAGAACAAGTTGCTACGTGAAACACCTTTGTCCCAACAAGCAGTGAGGGGAATACTTTATTGGTACGCGCCACAGAAAATAATGTTACTTAAATTAATGTTTTCTCTCCATTGACATTAATTCTCAGACAAGCAAAGCATTATATATCTGCATAATTATTATCCATTAAACTTCGTTGATCGGTCTAGCAAAATTCGGTCATTTTGATAAAAAATGTTAAAAGCAATTTGAATGCAAGTATTTAGCTAGCTTCAGTTTACCTGATTGAAGTCAGAAATCAGTCGAAATGCAGGCTTTGTACTTAAATTATTGTGAAGAATAAGCCGTTTGATTGAAGTTTGAATTGCAGATAATTAGAGCGCAGAACGTTTAGCTGATTTGTTTTGCGCCCCAAAGATTTTGAAATTTAGTGAATGATCTTCCCCTTCAAATTCACCACCGTCGCCGCCACTAAATTATTTCCAAAAATTTCCATGTTCTTAAATTGCCACACGACTTTCTTATCGCGTGTGACCTCGAACATCTGTGGATTGTCAGGGCCTGCGTGCGTATTACCGACAATCAAATTTCCATTCGGCAATTGAATTAACGTCGTCACCCACGCCAGCGTAATTCCCGGTAATTCTTTCTGGTCAATGCTCCAAACAATCTTTCCTGCCGGAGTAACTTCTAACACACGATTGTTGTTGCCACCTGCCAGCATCGTATTACCATTTTTCAAGCGAATCGCACCGAAGACTTCATTGCCATGACCTTCAACGCCGTGACCGTCTGCACGAGGACGACCACCGAGTTCCATCACATATTGCCAGACAATTTTTCCAGTCTTGTCGTATTCAATAACCTTGCCTTCGCCTTCCTGACAAACTAGATAATTGCCATTATCCAGCTTGCGAACCATGCGCGTGTCGCGGTGCGGATTCGGTTTTTCCAGTGTCAACTTTACTTCGTTGATAATTTTGTCGTCTTTGTCTACTTCGATGATGCGACCATTGCCGCTTTCCGAAATCATCGTCAGACCATTTTTCAACCGCTGATACGAATGAATTTCCACGCGGATTTTATTTTCCGGGGTTGGCTTCGATTCGTGTTTCCAGACAATTTGTTTGTCCTTATTGACTTCAACAACCGTCGTGTAGCCCGTTTGGTACAGCACATTTCCATTCGGCAAATATTGAATGTCGTGAATTTCACGCGCCTCAGGATTCGGCATTTCCCATTCCATTTTGCCGGCAGGGTCTACGATGACGACGTGTTTTTTGTCGGCTCCCAGGACGCGATACGTGGATGGCTTTTGCGCGTAGGCGAGCGCAGAAAAAGCAATCAAAGTAATAATGATGATGAGTAGTTTTTTCAAAATGGTCTCCTGTGTAGCATAAACTTTCTAGTTTGTGCTGAGTGAAATACAAGAATTTGCTAAGAAAATTTACAATTTTGCCAGATGTGATTTTTATGGACGCCACACAAACTAGAAAGTTTATGCTACTTTTACGCTAAAATTCCTTTGACGACTTCGCCGGAAACATTTGTCAGACGCGCATCAATGCCCTGGAATTTCACCGTCATTCGCAAATGATTGATGCCCAGTAAATACAGCATTGTCGCGTGGAAGTCATGAATGCTAACAGGATTTTTGACGGCGGCATAGCCCAGATCATCCGTCGCTCCGTACGTGATTCCACCTTTGATTCCGCCACCCGCGAGGATGTACGAAAAGCCTTTGATGTGATGATCACGTCCGTTGCCGCTCTGTGACATCGGAGTCCGTCCGAATTCTCCGCCCCAAACAATTAACGTATCGTCCAGCATGCCGCGTTGCTTCAAATCTTTAATAAGCGCCGCCGTAGCGCGATCCACTTCCTGCGCTTTTAATTCGACGCCGGATTTAACCTGATTGTGATGATCCCAATCACGGTGATAAAGCTGGATGAAACGGACTCCGCGTTCTGCCAGGCGACGCGCCAATAAACAATTGGAAGCGAACGAACCATCGCCGGGAGTTGCACCGTACATTTCCATCGTCTGCTTTGATTCCCTGCTCATATCCGTCAAATCAGGAACGCTGTTTTGCATCTTGAAGGCTAATTCGTATTGTGCAATCCGCGTTAATATTTCCAAGTCTTTGACAGCTTTGTAATTCAAATTGTTGAGTTGATTAATCGCATCAATGGAGTCGCTGCGTGTCTTTGCTGAGTCCATTCGGATTGTTGATGTACAGCACCGGATCACCGATGGAGTTGAGTTTGACACCCTGAAATTTGCTCGGCAAAAATCCTGCCGACCATTGCCGTTGCGCGATGGGCTGATTTTGGCCGCCTCTGCCGGATGACATCAGGACTACAAATCCTGGCAGGTCTTCACTGTCGGAACCCAAGCCATACGTCAACCACGAACCCATACTCGGACGTCCCGTAATAATGGAGCCGGTGTTCATAATCGTATGCGCCGGATCGTGATTAATTTGTTCGCCCCACATGGATTTGATGATGCAGAGGTCATCGGCGACGGAGCCGATTTCAGGGAAGAGATCACAAATTTCCTGCCCGGATTTTCCGAATTTTTTGAAGGTATGCTGCGGGCCAAAACAAGTTAGTTTTTGATTTTGGAGCTGCGCGATTTGCTGCCCTTTCGTGAAAGATTCCGGCATCCCCTGCCCGTGCATTTTCGCCAGGTTTGGTTTGTAATCCAGCGTTTCAAGATGCGAAGGGCCGCCAGCTTGATACAGAAAAATTACCCGCTTCGCTTTGGCGGCATGATGCAGCGGATTAAGAATTCCTTTTGATTGTTGTGCGGCTTGCAACGAAGCAGGGAACAGCGAATTCATCGCCACGGCTCCGAGTCCGGCGAAACTGTGACCGAGAAAAGTACGGCGGTTGATGATGTTGGTAGAAAGTCTTTCCATAAAATTTACAGATGCGGGATTTCCGCAAATCCTCGTGAGTCGTGAGCCGGCACAATTACCATTTCAGGAAATCGTGCGGCAATCGCAGCAACCCGCAAAATATTTTCACGCACCTGTTCAGCATCAGAATCAGCCGAACGTCGCAGGAGCCACGGCTTTTCTTCGCGGAGTGTGATGCCTTCGCGTTGCCAAACTAAATCTCCAACCATCGCGTAGTGACGACCATTTGGCAGTGCGAGAAATACGATTACAGAACCTGGCGTATGCCCCGGAGATGACACGATAACGATTGAGCCATCGCCGTATAGGTCATGACTTTTCGGGAAACCAAGATAAGGTTTTTCTTCAAAACTATATTCGGTGTAGTTCGCGTTCAGGCTGCGAGCAACTGCTGTCCAGGGACTATCGCCATCAATAAAACGATGCTCATCAGCAGTCACCAGCACTGGGATTTCAGAGAAATCCGAAATGCCGCTGGTGTGATCCCAGTGTCCGTGCGTGAGCAGAATTCCATGCAAATTTTTGAGATCATATCCAGCCTTTACCAGTTGCTCTGCGGCTGGAGTCGCTTTTTCAAAACTCGTTCCTAATCGAAACATCAGGGGCATCATATTAAAGTGGCTGTCAATTTCTCTCCCGAATCCGGCGTCAATCAGTAAATCACCTTTCGGATGTTTGACAAGCACTGCCGACATTGAAAAATCGCGCTTGTCGAAGTACGACCCTCCACGATATCCGAACGCTGCCGACCTTTTGTTGACCCCGGTCGGCAACTGGAAAATCGCCATGGCTGTCGGAGGCGTGGCAATTGGCATCGTGCCAGCAAAAATTTCTGGCTTGGGGAGCGGAGCCGAGGCGAACGAATTCCATAACCACAAGAGAAGTAGCAAAATGACAACGCCGAAAAAATATAATGACCTACGCAGCAATTTCATTGATTAATTCCTCGTAATCGTCTCGTGTAAATTCAAAATCGCGCGCGCAACTGTCGTCATTGCTGCTAATTTTGCAGCGTTCGATTCTTTAGCTACGGGACTGTCGCCGATACTGATTAATTCCTTCGCGGCGGCTGAGTCCTTTTGATAGTGTGCTAAATTTTTATTGTACAAATCCGCTAGGATATGAATTTCTTCAGGGCTGCCTTTGCGCCCCAAAGATTTTTCAATTGCCCAATCAATCTGCATTTCGATTTTTACAGATTTTTGTTTGAGAATGTTCTGTGCGAAGACCCGCGAAGCCTCTACATAAATTGGATCATTCAACAGCACCAACGCCTGTAACGGAGTATTTGAATTGACGCGATTGACGGTGCAGTCTTCCCGCGAAGGCGCGTCAAAGGCGAGTAGGCTCGGATGCAAAAAGCTGCGTTGCCAATGCGTGTACAGACCGCGCCGATACAGCGTGTCACCGTGTTCTGCCGCATAATCGCGCTTCGGAAAATTCAACGAAAGCAAATATCCTTCCGGCTGATACGGCTTGACGCTGGGGCCTCCAAATTGCTCAACTAACAATCCCGAAACCGACAACGCAATATCACGGATAATTTCAGCATCTACGCGAAACCGATTTTGATGTGCCAGTAAACGATTGTCAAAATCTTCGGATGGCTTAGGGGTTGCAGCCGGAATGCTTGATTGTTTATAGGTATGGCTGGTGACAATCGTCCGAATAATGTGCTTCACATCCCAATCGTGCGAATTCATTCCGCATTCCGCATTCCCACCTCCGCACTTAATCGGATGCATAAATTCCGCCGCGAGCCAATCCAGCAATTCAGGATGCGAAGGCGGTTCGCCTTGTGAGCCAAAATCTTCGAGCGTCTTTGATAACCCTGTGCCGAAAAATTGTCGCCATAAACGATTGACGAAAACTCGTGCGGTCAATGGATTTTCTTTCGAAACAATCCAATTCGCCAAATCCAGGCGCGTAGCTCGCCCGTTGGTTTCGACCTTGCCAAACATTTGCGGAATTGCGGGCGAAACGATTTCTCCCGATTCATCAAGAAAATTTCCACGCGGCAAAAGGCGTGTTTCCTGCGGCATCGCAGCAGTTTCGGTGACGACTACGCGAGGGATACCCGCGTCGAGCAAATCACGTTCGTATTCAAGCTTTATGATTTTTGCATTGAGTTCTAAAAACTCCGGCTGCATCCATTTGAAATGATCGTCAATCGCTTTCTTTTGCATGGCAGTGCGTTTGGCTAAATCGCTTTCCCGTAAACCGTCTACGACATCAGGCGGCAAGCCCTGCAACCATTTCGCGCCCAGCTTGCCTGAATAATCTGCCCATGAATATTGGGCTTCGGATATTGCGATCCTGAATCTGCCAATTGTAGCTTTGCGAAAGTTTGAAACCTGATGGAGGCGAATCGTAATGACGCTATCTGCCGTAGTTTTCAATTTACTGCTCAAGCGCAGATTCAAAAACGCATTGCGATTATCGCCAAATTGCACCCCCCATCCGGTTTTCAAATCACTGTCAATTGCAGCAAAAGCAGGATGCTCAACCGGCTGTCCAAACCCATCTGTCGTCGCCAATGAATAATTTAATTTTTGCCCGTTAATTTCTGCCTCAAATTCTGACACGACAAAGCGGTCGCCGCCGCGTGCGAAACGATCACCAGGCAGGCTCTCATCCTGCACAACTTCCAACCCAAGCGCCGTCCATTCGCCTGCGCCGGGCTTGACAGTTACCTTGTACACATCGGTTTCAGGAGCCTTGCCACTGACTACAACCAAGCCGTCGCCTTTGATCGTTTTGGTTTCAATATTGCCGCGTAAATATTGTGTCGTGGTCAACTCTTCTTCGTTATAAATCTTCATCGTCGCGCCGTTTGTGGAGAAGGCAGAAAGCGGTCGAGCGAATTTCCACGTTAGTTTTCCAGCCTCAAATTGTTGGAGAATTTGCTTTCCCCAATCGGCGCGGCGAGCATTCATGGCTTTGGCTTTGTCATCAAGTTCGCTGTTGTACCACGCGATCAAACGGGCGTATTCATTGAGCTTCGTGCGTTGCTCATCAGTTGCTAAAATTAATTTTGAGCCAAACGCAGTACGTCCACGATCTGGAACTAAGCCGGTTTCTTTGATGTCAGCAAAAAACGCTTTCATGGCATAAAAATCTTTGGCGAGGTACGGATCAAATTTGTGATCGTGACATTCAGCGCAACCCATTGTCGCGCCAAGCCAGACTACGCTGGTAGTTCGCACGCGGTCTGCGCCGTATTTCGCTAAATATTCTTTCGGCTGCAACCCGCCTTCCGCCGAGACGCGATTCATTCGATTGAAGGCAGATGCCACGCGCTGTTCCTGTGTCGCGCTTGATAATAAATCTCCGGCGATTTGTTCACGCGTGAATTCATCGAAAGGCTTGTTGTTACGAAACGCGCGCAAAACATAATCACGATAAGGCCACGCCGGCATCGCGTTGTCTCCGTGAAATCCAGCGGTGTCGCCATAGCGAACTGCGTCCAGCCAATGCATTGCCTGCTTTTCGGCAAAACGCGGAGACGCGAGCAACCGATCAACCAGCTTTTCATAAGCATCAGGATTTTTGTCATTCACGAAAGCAGAAACTTCTTCAGGAATCGGCGGGATGCCTGTCAAATCAAGCGATACGCGTCGGATGAGCGTGCGGCGATCAGCTTCAGGCGCAGGTTGCAATCCCACTTTTTGTAATCGTTGCTGGATGAAAAAATCTACGGGATGAATTTTTGTGTCAGGAATTTCGGAACGAACAACAGGTTGATATGACCAGTGCCCTTCATATTTTGCGCCTTCGGCAATCCAGCGTTTGATGGTTTCTTTTTGGGCTTCTGTTAATGATTTATGAATTTCTTCCGGCGGCATCATTTCAGATTTTTCGTTGGAAAAAATACGCCGGACAATTTCACTTTCGTCTGGTTTGTTCGGAACAATCGGAGTCACGCCGGACCTGGTTTTCTTCGTTGCTTCATCACGCAGGTCAAGGCGCAATCCGGCTTTGCGCGCATTCTTATCGGGGCCGTGACAACGAAAACAAGTATCAGAAAAAATCGGACGGATGTCGCGGTTATAACTGACTGTAGCCTTATTGTCGGCTGAAACTTTGCGGCTGGCCATCATTGTCACAGCAACAATGATAAGGCTACTCGCCAGGAAAAATATTTTGAGTTGCCATGTGGTTCGCATATTTTTTTCCAATTAACAAATCGCTCATGATTGCACAGTAAATATTCCGTCAAAAAACCAGGTTACCAGATTTTTTATCTCGTACTCTGCGTTTGCATGCGAGCGCATTGATTTTGAAGAAAAAAGGCTTGCGCTCAGCTTGCCCATTTTGCGAGAAGTTAAATTAGCCTAAGCTTGCCACAAATAAAGGAAAGTAGAAAGGCAGGAGTTCGTCAGATTATATTTGCGTTTTGCAGGGATTTATTCGAGGAATTTGGTGGCCCCTGTAGGATTCGAACCTACAACCAACGGATTATGCTTACCGCTACGGCTTTCGCCGCGCTTCGATTACCAGCATCGAAGTTTGTGGTCTGGACTATCTCTTCACTTTACGTGTCTGCCGTTTAGTCTCTACACCTTCCTCGCTGTGCACAAGGCTTGGCTCGGGATCATCATTTTGCTTTCGCAACTTCAGACTTCCCCGAATTTGACAGATTCTACCAGCACACCTGAAAACAAGCAGGTAAAAACGTAAGCTTGTAATGTGACGCGCTCGCAACCCTGATTTTGAGCGTCTTATGGAAAATTTCACTTCTCCACTTAGACCATCAAATCATTTTGAGTCCGCTGCTCTAACCATTGAGCTAAGGGGCCATGACAAAAAACAAAAGCAGGCAAAGAACCTGCTTTTCAGTTGCGCGTCATCTTAGTTGACTGCCCTTTTAGCGTCAAGGAAGTTGCCAATGATTCGTGGTTAGGGAGCCACAGATTTTTTATTTCTCTGGCTCACTAACCACCAATTGTTAATAAATTAGCGGCGTTCGCGGCGATTATGCTTTAAGCGATAAATGTCACGATTCGCCTTATTCTGATCGTGCGTAATTTCTTTCCGCTCATTTCTGGTGACTACGCCATCAGCCCTTGCTTCCTTAACATCCTGATGAATATCTTTTTGTTCGGCTCCTAACACACCTCTTTCGCCCCTGGTCAGTTCACCCGAACGAACGCCCTGCTGAATGCGTTTATGCTGTCCGACAGCGCGGCGATGAATGCGCGGAGTTCGAACTCTGGTGGTCTCTGGCTGCGCCCATAAAACTGCGCTCAAGCCCAGCATAATTCCAAGTGTCAGCAAAATAGTCATTACTTTTTTCATAAATTTTCTTCCTTTCAAAGTTAGCGCCGGAAGTCACACTTCAGGCATCGCAGTAGCCTCACGCACTACCACCGATTATGGATTTGTTTGATAAAGGGGTTAAGTACTAAGTACGGAAACTTAGACAGCGCTGAGTTGGAAATAGTCTGAAATAAATTGCAATAAAGTTTATTTTCGCTTTGCTGGCATTCCGGTGTGCTGGAAACAACGCATCCCCTCGGCCTCGACGCGGTGTTTGCAAGCCGTGCCTTTTTTCGTGCGTGCGCCACACAAAAAATTGCTCGCCGCTTTCGCAAATTGTGCGGGCTTGAGTTGCGCAGTTGCATCCAGCGCAGAAACTACGGGCGGGGCTGTACTATTAAGTTGCGCCGTCGGTTGATTGACGACGACTTCACGAATTGTTTCGCGTCGCCCATAATTGAAAAGCGTTCCCATTGCTAAACCTGCCACGGCAAAAGCAATTGGCAACCAATCCCACTTGCGTCCCAGCTTTTCGGCGCAATGCTCGCAAAAATAACGGTGCTGCCACCAGCGACGTGGTTCATTTTGATTGCCACATTCAGGGCAAAAATTTGACTGGTAGAAAATGATAGGCATACTTTCTCGGTTGTTTTTTGTTTCAGTACTGCTGAAGCTGATGCCTGCATTCAATCACAACACAATTGGTTTGCCAAAAGGAGTTCGCCCACAATGAAAAAATTTACCCTGCTGCTCTGCACAATTTTTATTTTTGCCATCCTTGTTTCTGCTCAGGAAAAGACCAAAGCGATTAAGGCTGGACGTTTGTTAGATGTGTGGACAGGCGCTGTTATTAATAATGCTGTGATTGTAGTCGAGGGCGAAAAAATTATTGCCGTTGGTACGAATGTCGTAATCCCCGCAAACGCTGAAATTATTGATCTCAGCAAATTTACGGTCTTGCCCGGATTGATGGACTGCCATACACACCTGACTTTTAATCCAGGTTCGATGGGCTATTCATCATTGGGAATTTCGGTTCCGCGTGAAGCGTTGTATGGCGCAAAAAATGCGCGGCTCACATTGGAAGCCGGATTCACAACTGTGCGAAATGTCGGCGCAAGTGGATATTCTGACATTGCTCTGCGCGATGCGATTAATGCCGGAGATGTGCCAGGTCCGCGTATCATTGCTTCAGGGCCTTCGCTTGGAATCACAGGCGGACACTGTGATGACACGTTGCTCGCGCC
>JANMKB010000148.1:0-12024 GCA_031371805.1 Blastocatellia bacterium
GGGGTCCGCACTCTCATTAAAAATTTCTTTGTCCCCACCCCCCAAACCGCTATTATTTCCCAAATATTTTTTTTTTAATTTTAACCGGGGGTTTTGGTGGTCGTTTTGTGGGGGTACAGCCGCTCACACCAAAACCCCGACCACCAACCACCGACCACCCTTTTTTATGCTTAAATGGATCACATTCGCACCTTTGATTGGCGCCATTCTTTGCGGCTTTCTCGGCAAGAAACTTGGTGAAAAATTTGTCAGCTTCGTCGCCTGTGGCTCAGTGGCAGTCTCAGCGGTGCTCGCTTTTTTTGCGTTCTTCACCCAATTGCTCCCCGCGCAACCAGATGCCGAAGGCGTTCGCCGTGTTCAGGATTTCTTTTTTACCTGGATTCAAGTGGGAACGTTTCGTGCGGATTTCGCCTACCTGCTTGATCCGCTTTCGGGCATTTACCTGCTCTTTATTACCGGAGTGGGATTGCTGATCCATATTTATGCCACCGGATATATGCACGGTGATGATGGTTTTTATCGCTTCTTCGCCTATCTGAACTTGTTCATGTTCATGATGCTGACGCTGGTGTTGGGCGATAATTTATTGATGTTGTTCGTCGGCTGGGAAGGTGTTGGACTTTGCTCTTATCTCTTGATCGGTTATTACATCGAACGCAAAGAAGCCGGAGACGCCGCGAAAAAAGCCTTCATCGTCAATCGCGTCGGTGATTTTGGCTACACGATTGGCGTGATGCTGGCCTTCACAACTTTTTCGACGATTAGTTTTGTTGACAAATCTGTCGGCGGTAATGTGATCCCAAGCCTGCTCTCGCAAGCGGCAGAAAAACCATTTGAAGGCATTGGAATGTGGGGGACGATGACAGCAATTGCGTTGTTGTTGTTCGTCGGCGCATGCGGTAAAAGCGCCCAGGTTCCCTTGTTCGTCTGGCTGCCGGATGCGATGGCTGGCCCGACTCCGGTGTCGGCGTTGATTCACGCCGCAACGATGGTCACCGCCGGGCTTTATCTGACGACGCGGTGCAGTTCAATTTTCGTCAAGTCGCAAACGGCGCTGCTGATTGTCGCAGTAGTAGGAGCTTTCACCGCGATGTTTGCGGCAACGATTGCCATCGCGCAAAACGACATCAAGAAAGTCCTGGCGTATTCGACTGTCTCGCAACTCGGCTATATGTTTCTGGCATGTGGAGTCGGAGCCTTTAGCGCCGGAATTTTCCACGTGATGACGCATGCGTTTTTCAAAGCGTTGTTGTTCCTCGGCGCGGGTTCAGTGATTCACGGTATGCACGAGGAACAGGATTTGCGGCGTATGGGCGGCTTGAAAAAATATCTGCCGTATACCTTCGCCACCATGGTTGTCGGCTGGCTGGCGATTAGCGGCTTCCCTTTGCTCTCAGGATTTTTCAGCAAGGACGAAATCTTATGGCAGGTCTGGTCAAACAATTCCCTGCCCCCTGCCCTGAGTAAAACTCTGTGGTTTCTGGGACTGGCCACGGCGTTGCTGACTGCAATTTATATGACGCGTTTGATGGTGCTGACATTCTGGGGCAAAGAGCGTTTTAACGATCACAAAAATGATGCCCACCACGCCCACGAAATTCATCCGCACGAATCGCCAGCAGTGATGTGGATTCCGCTGGTAGTGCTGGCGGTGCTTTCGGTTATTGGCGGTTACGTTGGCGTGCCTGCGGCGTTGGGTGGTGGCAATCAGATTGAGCATTTTCTGGAACCAGTGCTGGCCAAAGCCGCTCCGGTCATCAGCGCGACGCATGGAGCAGTCGAAGCAGTTAGCGTACATGCAGCCGAAGCCGCCAGTCATGATTTTACGACGGAGCGAATCTTTACGGTAATTTCAGTGATCGTGGCCCTGCTGGGAATTGGTTTGGGGTGGATGATTTTCAGTGCGCGACCATTGCAGGAAATGCCGAAGCTGCTGGAAAATAAATATTACGTTGATGAATTTTATGATGCCGCCATCGTGAATCCGGTGATGGGAACCGCGAAAAATGTGCTGTGGCGCATTCTGGACGTGCAAATTATTGACGGCATCGTCAATGGTGTGGCGCGCGCTTTTGGTGAAACCGGCGGCGCAATGCGCTTTTTGCAAACGGGTTTTGCGCGGAGCTATGCCGCAATTATGATGGGCGGCGCAATCATTTTGATTTTGTATTTTACTTTTCGTTAAGAACAGGCCTGACTAATTAAATGGAATCTTACTTACTGACGATATTAATTTTTTTGCCGCTGGTTGGTGCAGCGGCGCTGTGGGGACACAGTTTTTTTTGGCTGAAGCGCTTCCCGCTCGAAAAAATCCGCGAGCATTATCGCTGGATCGCTTTAGGTTTTGCAGTAGTCAATTTTCTGCTTTCATTGCTGATCCTGCCGCGTTTTAATGCAGCGGCTTCCGGCTATCAATTGGAAATGAACAAACCCTGGATTGAAAGCCTCGGCGCAAATTATCATCTGGGAATTGACGGCATCAGCCTGTGGCTCGTGTTGCTCACAACTTTCCTCGTCCCGATTTGCATGCTCGTCACCTGGATCGTGCCGCATAACGTGCGCGCTTACCTGACTACTTTACTGTTGTTGGAAACCAGCATTATCGGCGTGTTTGTCTCGCTGGATATGCTGCTGTTTTATTTATTTTTTGAGCTGACCATCATCCCGATGGGTTTCATGATCGGGGTGTGGGGAGCCGAGCGCGAGAAACGCGTGCCGGCAGCCACAAAGTTTTTTATCTTCACGGTTGTGGGCAGCTTGTTTATGCTGGTCGGTATCATCGGAGTTTATTATTATTCCGGTGCGACTACATTTGATTTAGTTGAGATCACCCGCAAAATTTCTGAGAATGGAAATCTGCTGCCGGGGAAATGGGCATTCTGGTTATGGCTGGCCTTTGGGCTGGGCTTTTTTGTCAAAATTCCATTGTGGCCCTTGCACGCGTGGTTGCCTGATGCGTATGTCCAGGCTCCGACTTCCGGTTCGATTATGCTGGCGGGCGTGATGGCAAAAATGGGCGCGTATGGTTTGATGCGCTTCAATCTGCCGCTCTTTCCTGAAGTCTCAAAACAGCTTGCGCCATTTATCATGGCATTGGCGGTGATTGGAATTATCTACGGCGCGTTGATTGCCATGGTGCAAACCGACCTGAAACGACTGGTCGCGTATTCATCGCTGAGTCACATGGGATTTGTGGTGCTGGGCATCTTCGCCTTCACTTCGCAATCCTTGCAAGGCTCCCTGTATCAGATGCTCAATCATGGAATTTCAACCGGGGCATTATTTGTCTGTGTCGCATTGATCGCACAACGCAGACAAACGCGTGAAATTTCTGAGTTCGGTGGGATGGCAATACAGATGCCGGGTTATTCGACTGCCTTTATGATTATCGCGTTCAGCAGTCTTGGTTTGCCTTTACTGTCCGGGTTCATCGGAGAATTCCTAATCCTGCTGGGCACTTTCGCGTCAGCTGTTCCATACGCCAAAGTTTTTGCCGTGATTGGAGCGCTGGGGGTCGTGCTTTCGGCGATTTATATTTTGTGGAAAATGCAGCGTGTGTTATTTGGCGCGATCACGAAAGAGGAAAATAAACAGCTCGGAGATTTAACCAGGCGCGAACGATTAGCCCTGATTCCATTGGTTACGCTGGCAATTGTGATGGGTGTGATGCCCATGGCTTTTTTACATGCCACTGACCGCTCAATCAATCAGGTGCGTGATGCAGTTGTTCGCAGCAGTCCTAAATAGGCGCAAATTTGTAAGCATAAATTTGCGCTGGCGATGCTCTTGTTGGGGCCAAATTTTCTGCTCTATTTGCAGTAGGTCCTGACTAAAATTTTGCCGCCTGCATCTGCAGCCAGCGGCTTCATCGGTCACGATCAAAGTAATCGTGGGAGCCTCACCGTTACGACCTTTTGCAAAAGGATTCACGGACTATGAGTTCATCAATCGTCACCATCACTACGTTTTTTCCAACTTTCGGCGCAGTCTTACTGTTGCTGTACAGCCTGATCTCACTGAAACGAGGCAAAACCCGCGAAGAACTGCGCGAACATTATCGCTGGTTCGCCCTCGGAATTACGCTGGTCACGTTTCTGCTTTCGCTGGGGATTGTTTTAGGGTTTGACAAAACCACCGCTGATCCACAATTAGTAACAAAAGTTCAATGGATTCAGGAACTCGGCGTGTCGTATCACATCGGCGTTGACGGGATTAGCTTGTGGCTCGTCCTGCTCACGACCTTCCTGATGCCAGGCGCAATTATGGCAAGCTGGCCGGTCGGATTGCGGGTGCGCGAATACATGATTTTCATGCTCGTGCTGGAAACCGGCATGATCGGCGTGTTTGTTTCGCTTGATCTGTTCCTGTTTTATCTGTTCTGGGAAATCGTGCTGATCCCGATGTATTTTTTGATCGGCGTGTTCGGCGGCGAGAAACGAATTTATGCCGCCGTCAAATTCGTGCTGTATACCGTCGTGGGCAGCCTGTTGATGCTGGTCGCTATTATTGCGCTTTACTATCTGAACGGCAGCACGACCTTTGATCTGGTCGAAATCACGCGCAATATTACCAGTGGTAAGCTGGTGATCCCGCTGAATTTGCAATGGTGGATGTGGGGAGCCTTTGCGCTCGCGTTCTTTATCAAAATTCCGTTGTGGCCTTTCCATACCTGGTTGCCGGATGCCCACACCGAAGCGCCAACCGCTGGCTCCGTCATTCTGGCGGGAGTTTTGCTAAAAATGGGAACGTATGGCCTGATGCGTTTCAATCTGCCGCTCTTTCCCGAAGTTTCCTACAAGGCTGCGCCCTGGGTGATGTTATTGGCCGTGATCGGCATTATTTACGGCGCACTGGTGGCGATGGTGCAACCGGATTTGAAACGGCTCGTCGCGTATTCGTCCGTCAGTCACATGGGATTTGTGGTGCTGGGCATCTTCGCCTTCACCGATAAATCATTACAGGGCGCGTTGTATCAAATGCTCAATCACGGGATTTCGACCGGAGCGTTATTCCTATGCGTAGGATTTTTGTACGACCGACGACATACACGCGAAATTGCCGAATTCGGCGGCATTGCGCAAACGATGCCGCGTTATTCGACGATGTTTTTGATTACGGTCATGTCGAGTCTGGGCTTGCCGTTACTCAATGGCTTCGTCGGGGAATTTTTGATTTTGCTTGGCACATTTTCTTCGACCGTGCCGTATGCCAAAGCCTTTTCAGTGATTGGTGGGGTGGGCGTCGTGCTGTCAGCAATATATTTGCTCTGGATGATTCAGCGCGTACTGTTCGGCAAAGTCACCAATCACGAAAACGAAATAATGGCGCACCTTTCGTTACGTGAGCGGTTTTCATTATTGCCACCGGTTGCAATGTCTTTGATTATGGGCGTGACACCGATGATGTTTCTGAATGCCAGCGAAAAATCAGTTGAGTCGGTGCGTAACATTGTAGAAGCCAGCCAATCGTCGCGGGTGTCGAAGTAGTGTTGTTCGGAAAGCTGTATAAGGGTTCGGACAATTTCTGAAAAATGATTTTATAAATTGCCACTAGCTTTAGCTGGTGGAATGATGGCCCAAAAACTCATGCAATTTAGCGATCTCAAACTTGATTATTTTTCTATTCTCCCGGAAATCATCACCGCTGTGATGGGTGTCATCCTGATGCTCGTGGACGCTTTCTCGAAAAAAGAAGCACGCCGCGCTGGCCCAATCCTCTCGTTGCTCGGCCTGGCTGCGACACTCATAGCACTGATGTTTTTATGGCAGGAACCAGGCACGACGTCCTTTTCCGGCATGATTGTCAACGACCACCTGCGGCTGTATTTCGCGCTGGTTGTTGTTGTCTGTGGAATCATCACGACGCTGCTGGCTTCACAATTTCTGGACGACGAAGCCTTGCCGCCTGGAGAGTTTTACGCGCTGATGATGTTTGCCACGACAGGCATGTTGTTGATGACTTCGGCGGGTGATTTGGTGATGGTATTTTTGGGACTGGAAACCTCTTCGATTGCGACTTATGTGATGGCGGGTTATCGCCGCACAGATTTACGCGCCAATGAATCATCGCTGAAATATTTTTTGCTTGGATCATTTTCAGCCGCGTTTTTATTGTATGGAATGGCGCTGACCTATGGCGCAACTGGAACCACAAATATTGAAGGCATCAGATTGGTGCTGCTCACTGACAAAGTAATTTTTCCGCAAATGTTACTGGTCGGTGGCGCGATGATGCTGGTCGGCTTCGGCTTCAAAGTCGCTACGGCTCCCTTTCATCTGTGGACGCCGGACGTTTACGAAGGTGCACCAACGCTCGTCACCGCAATTCTGGCAACCGGCCCAAAAGTTGCAGTCTTTGCGGCGTTCCTGCGTGTTTTTGCCGAAGGCTTTGGCGCTCCGAACGCACCCGAAGTTGGTGCACAATTGCATGCGAATTGGGTGACGGCACTGGCAGTGATGGCGGCACTGGGCATGACCTTCGGCAACATCGTCGCGCTGGCGCAACGCAACATGAAACGCATGCTGGCGTATTCCTCCATCGCGCACGGCGGCTATACGCTGATTGGATTTCTGACCAATGATTATGCGCCCGTCGGCTTTTATATGCTGACGTATGGCATTATGAGCCTCGGCGCTTTTGCGGTGGTGCAGATGCTGGCGCGGCGCGATGACGCCAAAACTGAAATTGCCGATTATGCCGGCATCGGATTTGAAGTCCCGAACCTCAGCTTTCCGCTGGCAATTTTTATGTTGAGTATGGCCGGAATTCCGCCAATGGCAGGATTTATGGGTAAATTTTATGTCTTCCAGTCGGCGTGGAAGAGTTCGCCCAATCTGCGCTGGCTGGTGCTGGTTGCCATCATCAACAGTATCATTTCAGTTTATTATTATCTTTACCCCATCGTAGTCATGTTCTTCCGTCCGCCTGTCCCTGATTTCGTCAAACCACAAATCAACCCAATGGCGCGACTGGCACTGGTGCTGACTATTATTGGCACACTTTATTTAGGTCTCTTCCCGAATCAGGCATTGCGGTTACTGCAACAAAAACCCGCCAGCGTCCAGCAAATAGCGATTCAGAAGTGATGGTACTGAATACCGCTCGTGCTTTCCGTTGCTAGTAAATTTGCCGCCCAGGTAAACGTAGCTCTTTGTCCACGCCATCCCGCAGTCAACGCCGTTGAATTCGGCGATGACACTGCCGCCGTCCCACGCATACAACGTCGTGCTGCCGCCTGTCCCCTGCTCCATCATCTGCAAGCGTTGATTACTTGCACCAGATGATCACTCAGATCAACTTATGGCTCGTTATCCAGGTTTTCAAACTCAACAATCTCGAATCTAAAAATACCGCCTGGCCCCTTCTCCGCAGTATCTAAGTAGAATCGCGGGAACCCGAATTCTTTATCATAGACTACGTATAACTTCTCATACGCGAATTCTGTTTGTAGATTGATCATATAGAAAACTTCTTCAATAGGGGTTGGGTAATCAGTCCGACTTATATAAGTTGAAACGACTTTTCCATCAAATGATTTGACCGCTATGATATGCTCATCCATTACCTCTATAAGCAGCCATTCAAATTTTACTTTTGATGATAAGCCCTCCTCATCTATATTCGTACTCATTCCACAATCGCACAGGACCCTTAGCTTATGCCTATAGTGCTTTGGCTTTTTGCTATTCCATAGTTTTTGTTTCTCAATGTTTTCAGCCTTAGAGGGTTGAGCAATTAACGATCCCCATTCCCCGATTCAGGCTTTTGTTTAGGCGTTGGTTTACAAGACAGATAGAGACTCGCCAAAATCAATAAAGCGACAAGAAATATATTAGGTCTCACGCTACTCCTTACAGCTACCGATCTGAATTTTCATATCGGTAGCAAGCACTAAAAATTACTTTTTACTTCCTCCCAGGCAAACATTTTTGATTTTACTATTTGTATTTGTAGGGAGCCCTTTATCACCTGTCGGTTTGCCTCCCATAACATCATGGTCATAGGTTATTGATTTTGTCGCGTGTCCGATCTCTTGCAATAAGATGACAGTACCAGCAGTCCAAAAATCCGAATTTCCCAACCCGGCAGAGCTAAACTTACCAGATCGCACCATGCTTGAATCAAGAATGATCTTTGCATTTTTCCCCTTCCCAAGCCCCGACGCTGTATCACTGTTTTTTGTAACAGTTACTGCATTATCAGCGCGCCCTGTTGTTTTGAGTGTATCTTGTATAGTAAAATTTCTATTACGGTCTTGATTCAACTGATCAAATATCTTTAGAGCATCGCCTGCTTGCCCCGAAAGCATTTCCCTACACGTAGGATTAAGTAATGCATTCCTAACAGCCTTCAAAAATATATCAATGATTGTTTTCTCGAATTCTTCCCAATTGATTCCAGGCGGTTTGATGGGAGGGCTAACATCTTGATTGGAGAAGCGTTGGCTGACCTGTCCAATCATACGTGTCTTCGCGCCACTACCACCAAAAAGTAACCTTAAGGCCGATAAAACAGCACCCACAATAAAGCCAATTGCTGCGCCTGGGGGCCTCCGACTTCTCCGCCGACAGCAGTGGTAGCCAGCAAAAAGAGTCCGCTCGGATCAAGACAGTTAATCGGGTCATTGTTACAGTACGCATACAAATTCAAACTTTGCGGATTAATTTAGCTTACTGCGCTCATCCCAATCGGATCCACCTGCGTGAATCTGCCTTGCAAAGAAGAGTAGTGTCGGTTGACCGCATAATCCAAACCCGTACTGGCACTGCGATCATAACTGGTGAAGCGTTTTTTTGTGGACTGGTTTGTGCCGCTCGGCAAATAGCCTTCGCCCTGCGTCGGTTGCCCGCTGCCATTGAGGGTCGTGGCGTTGGGCAGACGTGCGCCAAATGGCAAATTAACATTCTCGCTCAAAACGGTTCCGCTGGTGTCAGTAGTCAGCCGCGTCCCTAACCGATCCGGGTGCTGGAACTGTGTTGTCACTGTCCCGCTGGTATTCGTCAGCGATGCCAGCAATCGTCCACCCAGATACACATAGCCTTTGTTCCATTGCAAACCATTGGTGCCGACCAGTGAATATTCGGCCACGACGCTGCCACCGTCCCACGCATAATAGGTGGTCGTTTGTGCGCCTGTCAGCCCCTCAATAAAGATCAGGCGCTGATTGCTCGCCCCGTAAATATTACAGCCGATTTGCTGATTGCTGCTATTGAGGATTTTGACTAACCTGCCTGCCGCATCGTACTGGAAGTTCTTACTGACGCCATTTTCACTGGTTTGGATTTGATTCCCGGCTGGATCATAGACATAGCCGGCGCTGTTGATACGATTGTTCGCGGTGTTGTAGCCCACACTCGCCAGACCATCCAATGCGACGGTATTATTGCTGGCATCCTTGCCGCTGCTGATCACACTGGTGCGATTCCCAAAGCGATCATAGCTGTAGGTTTGATTCCAGGTTTTAGGCGCAGTGATGCCGCCGTTCGCGGTCGTCAGGCGGCCTAACTTGTCGTAGCCATAACTGCGATTGCGGTCTTGATTGAGATTATCCTTCACAAACGTCAACTGCCCTGTTTTCACCCCGACGTTATTGGTCGCGTTATTGGTCGTGTAATTGTAATCGAGGTTCAGCAACGCCGTAGAGCCTTTCAGCACCTGCTGATTCGTCAGCAAGCCCGTTTGCGGGTCAAAGGTGTAATTCTCGGTGATCTGGCTGCCAATGCTCAAACTTTTCGTCTGTTCGGCAGCATTGTAAACCAGGTTGGAGGCGAAATTGGCACCATCATACTTTAGCTCTGCGAAGCGGCTGGCGATGTCAAAATTGTGATGCACGGTTTTCCCAACCGTCGTGATGCCGAATTGCGCGGGAGAGGTGACATCCGTGACTCGATCCAGCGAATCATAGCCATATGTCGTATTGAGCATATTAGTGCTGCTGATCCCCGTGAAACTTTGCGCCGCATTGCTGAGCCGCCCTTCCCCATCATAAGTAAACGACTGATCGCCCATACCAGAAAGTGCTGTATTTAACCCCTGATCTACGAACGCCGTTTTCAGGCGTGTTTTATCTGCACCGCTGGCAATTTCATACCCGTAATTTACTTTGGGGGCGGCAGCAATTGCGCCTAAGTTCGTCGCATAGTCGGTCGGGACATTACTGGTGTTATACGAGACAGATTGCAGCCGATTGAACGGATCGCTACCGTAGTCAAACACTGTCTTAACGCCCCGCGCATCCTTCTTCCACATTAAATTGGAACGATTGTCATAACTAAAAACATCACTCCACATGCCGCCACCGTATTGTTTGGTCGTGCTATTCCACGTCGCCACAAAGTTCCCGGCATCATCCAGCGTGGCATCACGTTCGGCGAGCTTTTGGTTCGTCATCCGTCCCAGCGAATCATATTTGAAACTGCGGGTTTGTGCGCCCTGCGTGACATTTGTCAAATTGCCAAGTGGGTTGTAGGCATACGTCGTGAGCAGGCCATTAATGGCAACGGCGCCATTGCCTGCCGGGTCTGGTTCGACGACTTCGACGAGGCGATTTTGTTCATCACTCCGCGCCCAGCGCTCCCGTCCCCACGCATCTTTGACGCGGATGGTCGAGCCTTTGGCGGTCGGGCTGGAAGCGAGTGGCTTCGTTGTAATAACGATACGTCGTGCTGTTATCGGGTGCGACAACATTGCTGACCCGATCCTGTGCATCGTAATTATAGGTTGTCCATTGTGGTGTATCTACATTCACCCAGTTCGCGTTGCGGCGATAGGGACGGGTTTGTTTCTGCATCCGGCCCCATTGATCGTAGACCGAATCCACGACATCCATTTCATAACCCGTTAGCCCAAAGGTAAACGCCAGTTCGGCTCCGACGCGCCCTGCTCCGTCCAGATATTTGTCCACGCGATTTGACCAGCCGGCGCCATGCGTTTCACATTCGTGACGTTACCGCGTGCATTGGTCGCGGGATCGTATTCTGACCAGGGTGGATCACAGACATAGTCATACGAATAGGTGTATTCGTTCCACTGGTAATAACAATTCTGATAAACCGACGCGTAGGGATTGGAGACGTTCCAATGTTGCGTGACGCCGGGCGTGTCCGTTAAATATTGTCCGTCATATTGATATTCTGTCCGGGAAACTCGCACCGAATCATCTTCAGTGGCGTAAACCGAAACCGCGCTGGCAAGGCTGTAAATATGGCGTTCTTTGGCGCTCCCATTCCAACTGTCATTCACCCACGTGCCAATGTAATTCGTCGTGTTGATGTAATCGGTGTGGGTGCGCCGCAGCAGTTGATTGTTGTAACCATATTCGCGCACATCTGACACCTGATTGTAGTTAATGCCATAGTCAAAGAACGTTGTCGTCATCTGGTTACGTTCGTCGGTCACTTCCGTATGGTTCGGACGCGGTGCGCCATAATGCGAGGGATAGGTATTCAAGTTCGGCACTTCCCAATACACTTTGGAACGATGCAGCGCCGCATTGGGGGCCGCGTTCTTGTTCGGGAGCGTGTAATCTTCCGTTAACAAGCCATAGTAGGGAGAAGCAGGGTTATTGTCGGTGATTTGGGCGCTCGTAATGCCATCGGTGGTATTCGGTTCATACCGCGTAATGGTCGAGGTGCTTGTGGTCGGTGTCTTCACGACGGAATAGCCAGTGACTGGTTGTGGAACCGTTGCTTGTCGCCCGGCCTAGTCTTCGGTCATTTGGGTAAAAGTCGGGACATGGGTTAAGCCACCCGTTGTCACGCCGCTATACCCGGCTTGCGGACTGGTCGTTGTCCCGGTGAGGTATACCATCTCACGCGACATACTGCCTGCGCTGGTGATGTTAGCCTGCGCGGTCGTGTCATTAGGATTGCTGCACACCATCGCCCGGCGCTCACTGACTTTGCGGATCATCCCATACGGTGAATGCGAATCCGCATCGCCAAACCAATAGCCCGTATTCGTCGCCGGATAATAAATTGCTTTGAGCCTAGTCGGGGTACTGTTCAGCACTCGTGGTGTCACGCC
>JANMKB010000316.1:0-1704 GCA_031371805.1 Blastocatellia bacterium
ATTTTTGACGCTGCCCAAAGGCATGCCACGCAAAAGAATTTCTTCGATAGAATTTGTCTGCGCCCGATAAATTAACACTGCGGGCATTCCCGCAGAACCCACGGTCAATTCCCGCCCTTTCAATTTCATCATCGTCATCGCCATATGCAGTGGCCGCAAATTCATTTGCTTGAGCGCACGCGATGATTGGGCGAAAATTTCCCGGATGTCAGGTAACACCGCGAGGTGATTGAACAGGCTTTTTGTCGCCATGATAATTGTTTCGGCCTTCAAACCATGTCCGGTCGCATCACCTGCCGCAATGGTCAGCGTCCCGTCGCTGGTCAGGTGAAAATCGTAATAATCGCCACCGACTTCGATCGCGGTTTTCAGATCAGCAGCGATATCCAGATTAGGCAGTTGCGGCACAGCGCACGGCAACATCGAAAGCTGTAATTGCCGTGCCTCTTCAAATTCTTTGGCGCGTGCTTCGTTTTCAGCTTCGAGAAATAGTGCCGAGAATCAATTTGGTTGCTTTGCCATTGTAGTCGATTTTAGATACGATGAAGTTACTCGTTCAGATACTACTGATTATGCTAACATTAGCACGATTATCAAGGAGGATTGATTAGTGCCAAACCCATTTAATGTTTCCACGAGCCAGCAAAACGGAATTTCGCTCATCGCGCTTGATGGTTTTGTTGATGCCCACACCGCCCCACAATTTGAAGCCGCGATTCAGACCGAACTTGATGCGGGTCACGTTCGGATCGTAGTTGATTGCGCCAAACTAACCTACATTTCTTCGGCAGGCCTCGGCGTATTTATGAGCTTTGTCGAAGAAGTCCGCGATCAAAATGGTGATATTAAAATTTGTGGTCTGGCCCCCAAGGTCAGACACACCTTTGAGATTCTCGGTTTTCCTGATTTGTTTGAGATGACCGATGATTTGGACACTGCGCTCGCTGGCTTTTCGACCGCGCACTCGGCAAAGGAGGGATAATGTCAGGCATCGAACAAACCTTCATACTCCACGTTCCTTCCTCAACGGAAAACCTCGCGCTGATTCGTGAATTTGTCGCCACAGTTGGCGCACAGGCCGGGATGACCAAAGCCGATGTCGCCAAACTGGAATTAGCTGTAGACGAAGCCTGCGCCAATGTCATCGAACACGCCTATGGTCACGATGCTTCAAAGGAAGTTATCATCCGCGCGAATTACGATGGCGAATCTATTTCGTTTGAAATCGTAGACACAGGCAAAGGTTTTGACCCTACCAAAATCACCCAGGAAGCATTAGAAAAATTAGTCCTGCAACGCAAATCCGGCGGCCTCGGGATGCGCCTCATCAAAACCCTGATGGATGAAGTGCAATACGAAATTGTCCCCGGTCAGAAAAACGAATTACGCATGAGAAAAAGAATTAAGAAATCTTAGGGATTAGGATTCGGGATTTAGCGCAGAGCTTCGTGCTGCTTCCCTAAATCCTGACTCCTGACTTCTGACTCCCCCTCCCGCTTATGTCCCAACAACCTGGTACCGCAAACTTAGAATCCCTCCTTGAATCGGCGCAACTGCTCCATTCTTCCCTCAATCTTGATGAGCTGCTCAAACATTTATTGCGGACAGTCATGGGACGACTTGTCGTTGGAAAAGGGCTGATTGCAGTTGCCAAAGATGCGGAGCTTCGCCTTGCCTTAGTCCGCGGTTTACCCAAAATGAGAG
>JANMKB010000288.1:0-2658 GCA_031371805.1 Blastocatellia bacterium
GGAAGCCAAACATCCCCTGACCTAACCATACGAAGAACGGCAACGTTTGCAAGAAATTGTGGCACGCGTCCTTACCTTTTCATCTGAACCTGCTGCCGGGAATCCGAATGTGCGCGACGCTGTTTCTGGCGTGCCTCATAATACCAAGCTGGCAAGCAGTCTTTTGGGTGAGTTGGCGCAGGGTCGCACGTCAGAGTTTTTGCCAGGTCGCTGGGGCGGCATTTCGCCGAACAAAAAAGACCGACGCGACAAAACGCGATGATAATTTGCTTTGCTGGGAAATCGTAAGCGAGCGTCGGCGTAAAACCCAGGGAGTACGCGCCACTTAAAAGCCGCCTTTGTCATCCGCCGAGGGGCCGTAAATCGCAGGCACGGGAAGATCATTCAGCCGCATAAACACCGTCAATTGTCCGCGATGATGGACAAGATGATTGATCGTCTGTCCGATAAATTCCTTTTTCGGCGAGCTGTAAACGACTTGACCCTGATTTTTCAGATGAAACGGTTGGGCCAGCGTTTCGTCTGAGATATCTTGCAAAGCGTTTTTCGCACCAGTTAAATTTTCGTCGAAATGTTTGACGAGTTCAGCCGTGTTTTTCGCCTTGAAATGTTCGTAAGTCGCAAAATCAATTTCTGAGTTCTCGACCATCACCTGAATCCATTTCGGAATTTCAGCGACGAGCAGCGATAAATAACCCAAATTCATTGACCTTTCGTGCGGTTTCCAGTCGAACAGATTTTCGGGAATCACTTCCAGACATTTTCGCGTCGCGGGTGCTTCGGTTTCCAATTCCTGTAAAAACTCCGCACCAAATATTGCTTTGCTTTGCATAAAAGTCTCCCTTTCCCTTGTTTGAGTTACTACTTTAACCAAGCGTATCACTATCGCCGCATCCGTTAGCGATAGTCGCCAAAATTTGCATTTGGCGATTATCAAATTCCGACTAAGTTGACTGCGTTTCGAGCAAAATTTTCGTTAATTCTTGCGGACGCGAAAACATCGGATAATGTCCCGTCGGCAGTTCGACGAAAGTCAGCTTCGGGTCAGCGAGTTCCTTAAATAACGGATTGCCGCTGTCAACCATTGCTTTGGCTTGGGCGGCGGTGAAAGTAGTTAAAATCACGACTTTCAGTAATTTTCGACGTGCTTTATTTTTCAAGCTCAGTTTCTGCCGAACGGCATTGAAAGGTTGTGGTGTCGCCAATTTCTCGAAGTGTTTTTTATCTTTCGCGGTCAAATCTTTCAAGTTATTGCCTTGCTCCAATTCCTTCCACGAGGGCAGCGGCAATTTCCAGCCGTCGCCCTTTTTCGCCACGCTTTTTTCAAACGCCGCAAGTTCTTCCGGTTCATAAAATTCGACGTTCGCCACGCCGTCAGGCAAAGGTGCGGAATCAACATAAATCAGCTTGGCAAGCCGTTCAGGAATTTCATCGGCGACCTGCGTGATGACGACTCCACCAAAGCTATGTCCGACAAGATAGACATCTTCGAGTTCTTCATATTTGATGAGATTGACGACATCAGCAACGTGCGTATTGAGATTAGTTTCTGCATTACCCAAATGAACACGCTCACCCAAACCCGTCAAAGTTACGGGATAAACCGTATGCCCTTTGTCGCGTAAAGCATCGGTAACATTTTTCCAAGCCCAACCGCCAAGCCAAAAACCGGGAACTAAAACAAAATTTGCCATTATTCTAAACTCCTTAATTTATAATGATATTCATCAGCGTATCAATTATTTACACCGATAAATATGAATGCTGATTAACTGCAAATTTTATGCCGAAGGTAAAAAGACAATCTTTCTATTCCGCTTTGGCAGCTTTCAAATCACACAACGGCAACCATTTATCGCCGTCGGTTTTTCTCCAATCCCAATGAATTTTCATCGTTTTGCCGTCGTCGCTAAACTCGAAAGTGGCGCGTTGTAGTTCTCCGCGATACGTCCAAACATTGTCGCGCACGCTGACTTGATAAGTCGGAGCGTTGCCTTGATTATCGAAGAAACGCGAAACATAAGTCCGGCTTTCAGAGTCATAGCCGATGACTTCCATTCCGTTGAATTCCGCTTCGCCGACACGCCCGTCCCAACGATTGACGAGAAAAAATCCGCCTGCCAACCATTCGCAGGTTTCTACAAACTCCATTTCGACGGATGAAACTTGCAAGTTCTCATTAGAACTTCCTTCGGCATACGATTTCCCGGCGACCTTCCATTTGCCCACAAATATGTCCAGATGCTTATGTTCGGCACTCGGCGTCAATGACTGCGGCGGCTGGTTTTTCGTTTCGACGGCTTTCTGTGTCATTTGCTATCCCCTTTTGTTTTGTGTAGATACAGGCAATTAAGGCAGGCTTTACGAGTTCATCTTTTTTCACTTTCATTCTGCCTTGGCTTGCGTCATCTTACTTTGACCACTTCGCTTTCCAGTCCGCCATCATTTTTATCTCGGCTTCCTGCGCTTTGATGATATTGATTGCCAGCATCTTGATTTCCGGGTGTGACGCCTTTTGCAATGCTTCCCGCGCCATCGTGATTGCGCCCGCGTGATGCGGCGTCATCATATCCAGAAACAGCAAATCGAAGTCTTTGCCGGTTGCCGTTCCCATCTTTTTCATGCCGTCGTCCGACATCATCTTCATGGAATCCATCA
>JANMKB010000384.1:0-3982 GCA_031371805.1 Blastocatellia bacterium
ATTTCGGGCAAGTGTTCCGGTAATAATCTGATTTGTGCTTCCCGTGCGGCGGATACTTCCGCCTGCAATGATAATCGTTCGGCAAGGTTACTGGCGTAAAGTGGGCGCACCTGATCTTCGTGATAAATTCGCCCCTGGAAATAAAACCAAAGCGCACCGAGCAGGGAAGCCGAGGTGACGATAAGTAAGATGAAACCTGAATTACGAATGGAGGGCGTCGGTTGCGCAAGGTATAACTGAATATTCGTTACCAGATCAGACGCGCCGAGGGTGATGATGGCTGTGAGCAGGTCAAATTTGAAAAACGAGAGCAGCACCGCGCCAGCAGTAATCGCAATGGGCAGAATTGAAACCGTCCAGGGCGCCACCGAGGCAACGACCCAGATGGAACAGGCCTCGAAGGCGATCATAAATAACAGGAATAAAATCAGGGGCTGATTTTTCAAGCGCCGATGGAGGAAGGGCAGCGGTAACAGGAGAATAAAGATCACACTAATCAGTGCGCTTGCCAGCCAGTTTACCAGCCCAAAAGCCCAGTTAAATTGCGCAAAATAGGGGTCGAGGCTGGTGAGCTGCCACCCCATATTGGCGTGCTGCGACAGGATGCTGACACTTGCCTGATTCAGTAATAAGAGCCAGCCGCTCAGCGCAAAACCATGAATGACTGAACGCGCTACATTGCCGGAAAATATTTTGCCCACCATCAGCGTATCAAGCGAAGTCAGTTTGCCGGGATAGAGTTCACGCAAATCACCTTCGCCGCTGCCATAGGCAAACCCAATACACAGCCCCAGCATGACCCAGACTATGACACTGAATATTTTACTGATCCACGAGGTATCGGTTGTTTTTAATGTAGTGACGGCTTCGTAGACAGACACATCCGTGAGGAAGACGAAACCCCCAAAAATGACGGCAACCGTCAGCGCGATGATCAGAATACGAAGGTAAGACACTTCGCTTTGACGGAATCTTTCGGCAAAGCGAAAAATCCCAAAGATGACCATAATCACGGTCAGCGTGATGTAGCCAATCACGGCCACAAGCTGAGAAATTTTTCTTTGGGGCAGATTTTGTTCAATAAATTTCTCATCAAGCTGCGCTTCAATTTTTTCGCCCACGACCTGATTTCCACGCACGGAAATAATGGTTTTATTTTTAAGTTCCGGCAGTGTGGCGGGCGACCAGTTCCACGCATAACGGCGAATCGTATTGCCTGATCCGCTGTCCTCATTCAACCTCGGTTGCGCGGAAGCTGTGCTCGAAGCTGCTTCAGGACGGGCGCGAAAAGTGGTTTCAGCTAAATTGTGGCTGACTGTTTCGGGGGCGTCCGTCAGCATTGGGTCAGCGGCAAATGAACGGACAAACCCGGAAACACTCCCGTCCGGGGCCAGCCAGACCTGCATGTTTTCTTTGTTACCGGGAGCCAGTAAGAGAATTCTGATCGTGACATCAGGCGCAAAGGATTGTGCCTGCGCAGAATTTTGCTCCCCTTTTGTGCGGTAGTAAAAATAGAGATTATTGTCCGTGTCAATTTTACAAAAACTTTTCCAGCCTTCCGTTTCAACTCCTTTGCTCCGGGCATATTGTCGCGCCGTGGCAATCGCCTGCTCACGATCAAGTTTGAATTTGATTTGATATGTTGCGTCAAATTGGCGATAAAGTTCCAGCCCCGCAAAGTATGCAAAGGGCGAGAGAATCAACAGCATCAACCAGATTCGGTTGACATGTTTGCGGGACAAAAATTTAACGCGCATAGAGTTTCAAAAGGTGTGCGTACTTTTTACTACAGGCTGGCGCAGAAAACAAAAAAGCAGCGGCTGAAATATCTTCGGCACCGCTGCTGCAACTAATAAGTCCGCAAACTGAAAAAAGCTAGATATTACCGGCTTCGACCATCTTCCGCCGTCTGGCACGCGTCGCCAAAAATTCTTTGGCTTCTTTGTATAGCCGTTTGCGGTCATTGCTGTTCGACATCGCGCCTTTGACAATACGGTAAATTGGTTTGGGACGAAAATAGTATTCATCGTAAAATTTATGCACCCAGTCCAGCATTTCCGCGCCGGACAAATGCGGAAAATTCGCCATCGGCAATTGCTGTCCAAGCTCGTCGGACATTTTTGTATTCATAATCACGCCGTTGGCTTTGAACCATTCATACATTTCAGTACCAGGATAGGCGTGCGCGACGGAAACCTGCAACGTCTCGGCGTCCATTTCTTTTGCGTAGGCAATCGTTTCCCTGATCGTCTCACGCGTTTCTCCAGGCAACCCGATAATGAAATCAGCATGAACTTTGATGCCTACTTTTTTACAATTCTTAACGAACTCCATGGAGCGTTTGGCGGAAATTCCTTTTTTGATATTTTTCAAAATTTGATCGTTACCGGATTCAAAACCAACGATGAACAAACGGCAGCCCGCATCCGCCATGACCTTCAATGTCTCGTAATCAAGGTGCGAGCGCGAAGTCGAAGACCATTGAAATTTGAGCGGCTTGAAGGCCTCGCTCATCTCAATCATGCGCTTTGGATTGTAAGTAAACGTATCGTCATCAAAGAAAATTTCCCTGAGTCCTTCGGGTTTGAAAGCATCAAGCGCGTATTCGACTTCGTTCTTCACATCCTGCACCGAACGCTGACGCCAGCGATGATCGTCGAACGTCTGAGGCCATAAACAAAACGTGCAAAGCGCCGGACAGCCCCGCGTCGAATAAAACGCGACAAACGGATTCAGCAAAAATGGCACGTTATATTTTTTGATATTCAGATCGCGTTTGAAAATTGGCGTGACCCAGGGCAGGGAATCAAGCTCAGTGACAAGCGGTTCCGGCGGTGTCGAAATCATCCTGCCGTCTTGCAGGAAATGGACGCCGGGAATTGTGGCGAGCGATTCTCCATTCGCAAATTTCGTGACGGCGTAATCAAATTCCTTGTGCGTGACGAAATCAATCGCCGGACTTGCCATCAGTGCGACTTCGGGATGCGTAGTCACAGGCGGGCCAACGAACGCGATTTTCAACGCAGGATTCAGGCTTTTCATCAGTTCCGCCAGCGTGACATCATTGGCAAAGCCGACATGCGAGGTAAAGAGAATAACGAACTCGTAATCTTTCGCAATTTTCGCCGTTTCTTCCGGGCTGACGTGATGCGGCGGAGCGTCCAGCAGGCGCGAATTTTTAATCATTGCTGCCGGATAACCGAGCCACACCGGGTACCAGTAACTTTCGATTTCACGTGTCGCAGGCCAGCGCGATGATGCGCCTCCATCAAATTTTTCAAACGAAGGCGGATTGAGCAAAAGAGTTTTCATTGACATAATTTTCAGTACCGCAAGCCATAGCGCGTGTAATTATTTACAGACGTATTATGGTTCGCAATTAAGTCTTGGAAGCTTAGCTATATTACTCAGTTTTCGCAAGTAAGGCATTTAGAAGTAGTTTTTTAACTCAACTCCTGTCGCCAACGGCGACCAGCATTATAGCCTGGCGAGCATCGCCAGTTTTTAATCGTGTTGCCTCCCGATGCTGAAGGCGTCGCACAAGTCAATCAATGATTGTTGCTCGCCTTCAGCGAGCGGTTCTCGCGCTTGCTCCTTCCTGGCGATGCTCGCCAGGCTATAATGTCCGTCATCTTCGATGACAAGAAGCGAGTTTTTAAGCAATAACAAACCCGACGTTGACTCCATCAAAAAAATCTGTACAATTCTAACGTTAACAAATCTTCCTCTCATCCGGCACTTCACTTCTCCAAAGATTTGTTATTGCACTTCGGCATTTCACTTCTATCACTGGCAACTGACAGGAAAATGATGTTTCCGGCTCTCTCAATTGAGGCAAACGCTGGAAATCGTTTTTCGTTCGCACTATAGCGTTCATAGCACAAAGCGGTGAATTCAACTCCCTCCGCTTCTGGAGCGTTCCAGATGAGGTGAATTTGTCGGCTTGTGCCTTTCACGTTCTAACTCACAACCACATTTGTTT
>JANMKB010000400.1:0-2299 GCA_031371805.1 Blastocatellia bacterium
TCTTCCAGCGTGATGCTATAATCCGCGTTCGCCTCGCAATACCGAACGTACTCTGTATCCAGCAGCCCTTCGTCTGCGGTGGCCTGCACTGTCAGCGACACTTTTTGATTTTCCTGCAAATCCAGCGGCTGTAGCGGGCGTAGAACCCCGCCTTGCCAGACTGCTTCAAGTTGCTGAATCATTTGCATTGCTCCTTTTTCATCGAACTGAATCACACCTCATTATTACTTTTTCTGGACGATTTGGCGAATGAATTTAAGACACTACTGACAACGAATCTTAGCCGAAAAATCATGATGATTCTTCACCGTCGTACGGAGGACTCGCTTACGCTCGCGTACTGTTGATCCACGCTCGAAATGATTTTGCGGCTTTGCGTTCGCCTTCCATCAATCCCTGCTGCAAAAATTGATTCAGCATTGCGGCTGACAAAAATGGGAAAGTGCGGCTATGGTCAGATTCAATGTAGCGATTATTTTCAAGTATCCAAAAGCCAACTCGTTGATTGAAAATGCGCCAGATTTCCGGGGCTTCGAGGTTGGCATAAATCACAAATTTGTCCAGCGATGAACTCGTGTGATCGCTTTCAATAACCAGATCAGGCGGCGGGTCATGGTCGATGTCGAGGTCAAGGTAATCGTGAATTAGCGCAGCATTTTGCACATAAAACGAAGCATCAGGTTCAGCCCCAGCATCCGCCATCTGCTTTTTCAAAGTCGTCGAGCCAAGCGATTCAATATCAATATCAAGTTGATCGCTGATGGCAATAATCAGGCGATGCAAAATTTCGACAGGTCTTTCGTGAATTGGTCTGGGTGACACGATTTCCATCCTTCCGTGATCGTAAAAGATTCGTACCTGATAGGTTGGGCCAAGATCATGCAACAACTCCTCATACTCATCCCAACTCACGCCGTCAGTGCGCAAAGTCATCCCTTTAGGCAGATGAGCGATGGCTTCCAGATATTCAGCGGCGACAGCTACAGACATAGAAAATACAAACTCCTTTCGCAATATTCTGCGCGGCTAATATTAGCATAGCAATTGATCATTACTTGATCACTGGCTGCCAGAAAGAGCGTGATTAGAGTCTCTGATACAAATAGAAAATTAAATCTGTTGCCGGAGGCGCTACGCCTAATTGTCGAATCATTCCGACAATCTGCCCGCGATGCAGCGTTGCGTGATTCGCGCAATGTTGCATCAATAACCCCAGCGGTAATGAATACGGATTACCTTTGGTGTCGGCGTAATCAAGGTCAGCCTGTAACGCTTCGTCAGTTAATCCGGCAATAAATGCAGCGCGTTCCTGCTCAATTTTTTGCCAGCCTGTGCGGATAGCGTTCAGATCACTTGCGGCAATATTATTGGGCGGCCCCACAGGGCTTTCACCTTTCCATCGCGCCAGCCAAACCCACTCCGCCCACATCATATGGACAAGCGTCCCGAAAATTGATTGATAGCTGATGCCGACATCGCGGGTTTGCGCTTCGATGGATAATTTTTCTACGGCGTCGAGCGTCAAATGATTTGCCCAAATTGTGTATTCGTAAAGTTTGTTGATGTCGGTTGTGTTCATAATTTTATCCAGTGATTTTGATGAGCCGCTGATCTGCGCCAGCGTCGGAAATATGCACGTGAAAAGCGTTTGGGAGCGTGAAATTGACTAAGCGTTCTGACCATTCAATCAGGACTACGGCATTTGTTTCAGCCAGCATTTCCTCCAGTCCGAGCGAGTACGCATCGTTGGGATTTCCCTCCAGGCGGTATAGATCAAGGTGATAAAACCGCATTCGTCCATTGTGCGCATTGACGAGCGTGAACGTCGGGCTGTTGACATCCGCCGGATCAATTTCCAGGCCAGCGGCGATGCCTTTAGCGAAAACAGTTTTGCCTGCGCCTAAATCTCCGGTGAGCAAAAATATTGTGGACTGGGTTAGTGATTCACCGATTTTGTAGGCGTACTCAAAAGTTTCCTCGGCGGAATTGGTAACGACGGAAGTGGTCGGTGGTCGGTGGTCGGTGGTCGGATTTCTTATCACTGTTCACGCTCCACCATTTTTATCGCTTCGCTGATGTGATTCGTGATGTCAGAGGCGATAAGCGAGCGCATTCCCAGCTTGCTGGCCGCGATGTCTCCCGCTAAACCGTGCAAATAAACCCCAGCAATGACAGACGCAATAACATTGTGCGGAGACTGCGCGAGCAAGCCTGAAATTAATCCAGTCAGTACATCGCCTGATCCGGCAGTAGCCATTCCAGCATTGCCGGTTGGGTTCACAAAAACTTCTCCGCCTGG
>JANMKB010000426.1:0-6034 GCA_031371805.1 Blastocatellia bacterium
TGATGGACAGCGCGTATTTTATTACATCAGTCCGCAGGTGTGGGCGTGGCGCAGCTATCGCGTCAAAGCCATCAAACGCGATGTCGAGCGGATGCTCGTGATTTTACCCTTTGAAAAAGAATTTTATGAGCAGTATGGAATTCAGGTGGATTACGTCGGGCATCCGCTGCTTGACAGCGTGCAGGTAACGACAAGCCGGGAAGAATTTTGCCACAAGTATAAGCTCGATACAAACAAACCCATTGTTGCGATGTTACCCGGCAGCCGTCATAAAGAAGTCAGTTATATTTTGCCTCCAATGATTGAGGCCGCACAACAACTCAGCCAGTCTAAGCCTGAGATACAAATTGTCGTAGCCCTCGCACCGACAATTGCCCGTGCTGAAGCGGAAGCAATCATTCGCACAACTCCGAATATCACGCTGGTCGAAAATGATACTTACAATGCGGTAGCGGCGGCGAATCTGGCGGTGGTCGCAAGCGGCACGGCAACGCTGGAAACGGCGATTATTGGGACGCCGTTGATCGTCTGTTATCGGACGTCGGGATTGAACTGGAAAATTTTTACGCCGCTGATCAAAACGCCCTTTGTCGGAATGCCGAATTTAATTGCGGGCCAGGAAATCGCACCGGAGCTCCTCCAGAAAAATTTAACCGGGCAGAATCTGGCGCAGCAAATAATCCAATTTATCGGCGCTCCTGCGCGGCTGCAAAAAGCGCGGACAGATTTAGCGGAAGTTCGCGCCAGGCTCGGTGAACCAAATGCTTCGGCAAGAGCAGCGAGCGTAATTCTGGCGGCGCTGTAACCACCATCCCAACTAAAACCAATTCTTTACATTATCGGTCAATTCCATTAAGATGCACCCGCCTCGCAGTAATAACCTGCCAAACTGCTACCTTAACAACCCAGCAGAAAAACTAAGCCCTGCTTTTGAAATATTGAAAAATGACGAAACGGATAGTCCTCGTAATCATCATGCACGCCTGGCTGCTTTCAGCCCTGGCCTTCACGCAAAAAACTTCTGCAATTACTCCAACCCTCGTCGTCCAACAATTTTATGAGCTATTACACCAAAAACGTTATGCCGAAGGGTTCCATCTCTCGGTGTATCGCACAGCAATTGAAGGCCTAACGGCTGATGAAATGCTTGAGTTAGCACCGGATTTTGAGCGGCTCGCTGCTTCCCTGCCCGCCCATATTGAAACGCGGGGCGAACAGGTCAGCGGCGACACCGCTACAGTTTTCATTAAGTTGCCAAATGAAGCGCAAGCGCAGCCGGTGGCGCTGATGAAGCTGGATGGACAATGGATTATCGGTGATCGTGAAACACAACGGATAATTCAACGACATGGGCAGAATTATTTTTTCAATGAACGAATACGGGTTAGCGAAAACGAAGTCAAAGAATGGCTGCAGGAAATCCTGGGTGGTGAGCTGATTTATCAAAAGGCGAAACAGAACTATTCCTCGCTGGAAGAACTGATCAAACTTGGTGGAGTTTCGCAACAACTTGCCTCTGGTCAGGCCAGCGGTTATCGCTTTGCCTTACAAGTAAGCGCTGATCGAAAGAGCTTTGTGGTCACAGCCATCCCTGCCCAATATGGTCGGACAGGGAAACTGAGCTTTTATGCCGACCAGACCAACCTGATTCGCGCCGCAGATCAGGGCGGAAAGCCCGCCACTTCATCATCGCCGCCTTACGAATCCGAGTAGGAATTAAAGACAGGAAAGAGAGAAATTTTATGGGTACTCAGGGAATTGGAGCCAAATTATCAAGTTTAATGCGCGAAGCAATCAGTAACCGCCGCAACGTGCGCAGGTATCCGATTGCCTTACCGCTAAAATTTTGTGTCGTTCATCAATCACGCGGCATTGCCGTCCAAACCTCGCGCACTGTCCCAGCCTACACCTTTGATCTCAGCCGGAACGGGCTTTCCATCAAAACCGGTATCGTCGTAATTGACGGCATGCACGTTTCCGTCAGCCCGGATTCTGCGTTGTATAAAATTTTAGAGATTGATCTGGCGTTGCCAAGCCGTCGCATCATGCTGAAAGGAACGCCGATTCGCTACGAGTTAAAGCAAGAAAAAAACGGCTATATCGTCGGCGTTAAAATCACCGCGATGCCGCCGGATGACCGCAAACTTTATGAGGCATATCTAAAATCGCTGAGTACTTAAACCAGTCCCGCTTTATGCCAGCCCTTTTCGCTTGCGCAAAAACCATTCCGCGCTGGCGAGACTGAGTAACAATAAAAAATTGACCGGCATATCCCACAAATCCAGACTCTGTTTTTCAGAGTTTTTGCCTTCCAGAAAAGTTAATTCTTCGATCAGATCATTGGCTTTACTCAACGGAAAATATTTGCCGCCCGTTTCGGCAGCGATGCGTTTCAGCAACTCGACATTTTGCGCAGCGTTGTGAAATTCGCGGTTGAGGTCAGTGACCAGGAAACTGGAATTCGCCGTCCCAATGGTTTCTTTGCCTTTCCGCGCCGTCATCTCAATTTTGTACAAACCCTGTTCGTCGGGTTTGTATTCGGCCTGGTAATCGTTCATATCCGCCGATTCCGCCGGAAAATTAAAGGCCAGCGCAATGTCGGCAGTTTGACCGGAAGGCTTCGTGATTTTAGCGGTCACGGTCGCGTCTTTGATCGCTTCAAATTTTTTGTCGTGCACTTCACCGCGCAAACGCACCGGATCACTTGCTGCATAAACATCGCGTTCCGAAATTACTTCAATTGGATTCGGCGTACTGCTAACCAGATAGCGTAATGTTTGCCGCCAAAAATTTTCATGCGAAGTATTTTTTGCCTCCATCTGCATCCGCCAGCGCCACGTGTCATTTGTCGTAAAAGCCATCGTGCGCCCGCGTCCGTAGCGTTCTTCCGCCAGCAAAGGAATTGTACGCCCTTTATCTTTGATGTTTTTCGCCTCGATTAAAACGGTCGCGCCGGGTTTTACATTCGTCAAAACTTCAGGCATTGAAATGGGTGGTAACGCTTCCCATTCTTTGGCGGACTGGTCGCGGTTGTCAGCCAGGCGCGTGATCGGATGTTTGAAGCCGCGTTGCGTGAGCGCAGCCTTCCAGTTGGCTGGCTCCAGCACTTCCGCGCCTTCCACCTGATCGTTCAAAACAAAGGGCAGCAAATCGCCAATCGGAGTCGTCGCATATTTTCCGGCGTTGAAGGAACGTCCGCCGCCCAAAGCCAGAAATCCGCCGCCGCGACGCGCCACGAATTGCTCAATCATGCGCAATTGCTCAAAGCTGAAAAAATTCGCTTCGATGCTGCCAAGCACAAATCCCTGATAGCTGAAAAGTTCTTCGATAGTGGCGGGGAAACCTTTTTCCAATTGTTCGCCGCTCTCAACTCCCTGGCGATAAAACTTGCCATCGGCTGACCGCAGTGAAGAAACCAAAATTACATTTTTTTCATTTTTGCTCAGCGAAAACCGCATTTTGCCATATTCCCAGCGCGGCTCACCTTCGATGTACAAAACTTTCGGCTGCTCGTTCGTAACCTCTACTAAAGTTTCCTGCGCGTTGTCTTCAGTCGTGAATTCACCTTCGAGCGGCGCAACAGCAAAGGTATAGCGATGTGTGCCAGGCGACGAGGGCACGAATTCCAGCGTCACGGTTTGCGCTTCACCGCCCTTGATTTCAAAGGCTTCGGTTTTGAGCGCATGCCCGTCTTCGGAAACCTGAATCGAGACTTTGCCGCTGTCGTAACCCGACAAGCGCACTAACGCATCGGCAATGATTGCTGAGCCGGTCAGGATGCGACGCGGCGTGTTGACGCGCACCATTTCCGCATCTTTGAATTTTTCCGTGCTGCCCACGCCAATCGTAAAAACAGGAATATTTTTCGCCCGTAATTCACGCAACGACGCCGCCAGATCACGGGGCGTATTGGCTCCGCCGTCAGAAACCAGGATGACCGCCGCAAGGGCATTGCCAGAAGAATCTTTGACCGTTTGTTGTAACGACCCGGCGAGGTCTGAACTAAGCCCTTCAGCGGTGAGTTGATTCGGATCGCCAAGTTTTGTCGTCTCCGCCGCAAATTTGAAAAAACTGGTTTTGAATTTGGTGTCGAGGCCTTTGGTAAACTGGCTCTGCGTTGCCAGCAAATCTTTGACCGCCTGATTGCGTGTTCGCCCGGCTTCGTCGAGCAGTTGCATGCTGCGCGAATCATCCGCCACCACTGCGACATAATTCGCTTTGGGAATGACCGAAGACACAACCAGCGCAGGTTTCATCAGAATCACCGCCAGCAATGAAATTAAGCCAACCCGCAATGCTGCCAAGCCGACACGTGGCCCTGAATCAAGTTTCTGGCCCGCGCGAAAATAGACAAAGTAAATCAAGCCGGCAAGCAGCAACGCCAGCAGAATCACCACGATAATTGAAGGACGCGTGGCGAAACCGAGTTGCCCTTTAGAGAAAATTGATGGTTTATATTTGAAGAAAAACTGAATGAATTTGTCCATTGCGCTATCCGTGTCAAAGCTCATGACGCCTGCCCGTCGAGCCTTAGTCGGCGGCAGCTTTGCGCCACAAGCAAATTTAATATCCAGGCTAAACGGCAGGCAAACAGCCTGCAATTTACAGATAGCTTAACATGTAAGGTCAGACTAAAACGAATCTGTCACGACATCGCTGCAAGATTGAGGATTTGTTTTTTGGCGCTTAGTTCTGTAGCAAACAAACTGGCAGTTACAACACTTCTCCCTCAGCCCCACAAATGCGGTTGCGGCCCTGGTTCTTGGCGCGATACAACGCAATATCGGCGGCCTGCATCAAGCTTTCTTTGCTGCTGGCATGCGAAGGGAAAGTAGCGATCCCGATACTGGCGCTCAAACGGAAATCTCCGATCTGACATTGATTGATCGCCTGTCGCCAATGCTCGGCTGCGGCCCTGGCACCTTCCAGCGCAGTTTGTGGCAGGATAACTGCAAATTCTTCCCCGCCGTATCTGGTGGCAATATCCACGCGGCGTGATTGTTTCGCCAGGATTTCGGCAGTTTGGCGAATGGCTGAATCACCTGCCAAATGTCCCAGGGCATCGTTAATTTTTTTCAGGTAATCAAGGTCTACGATCACGAGCGACAACTCCTGACCGTAACGGCTGGCGCGGGCAAATTCGTTATTAAAAGCAGTATCGAAATAACGGCGATTGAATAATCCGGTGAGCGCATCGCGGACGGATTGTTCCTGGACGCGGCGATGTAATTCAGCATTGGCGACCACGACCGACATTTGTTGCGCCAGCGTATTCAGTAAAAGTATTTCGTCCTCCGACCACGCTCGGGTTTGCTCACATTGATGCAGGCCAACGTCACCAAACCAACTGCCCTGATGAATCAATGGCTCACATAACAGTGATTTGACAGCAAAACTATTCACCAGCATTTTAGTATTGAGGCGGAAATCTCCGCCTGCCTCCTGTGCCAAATCGGATACGACACGAGCGCTGTTATAAAAATGATCCTTGATTTCATCTGCCGTCTCGACCGGAAAATTAATCGCCCCCAGCGAGGTTATCCCGGCAGCGCAATCCTCACCGACCATCCGCAGCATTTGATTTTCCTGATCCAGCAAGCGAATAAAGGCCCGCGAAGAACTAAATAATTGACGTAACGGCTCAGCCGCTTCACTCATCACGACATCAAGATCAAGCGATGAAGCAAGCGCCCGCAATAATTGATTAATCAGATTTTGGCGCTCAATGCTCTGCCGCAATTGCGCATTGACCTGCTGCACTTCTAACTGCCCTTTTGTAAAAGAGGATTCAAGATTTAGGACGCGCTCTCCAGCTCGTAACCGCACTTGTAATTCAGCGCTGTCAAATGGCTTGGTCATGAAATCATCCGCACCGGCATTCATGCCTTCGACCAAATCACTCTTTTGACTTTTCGCGGTCAGCAAAATGATGTACGTGTATGATTCTCGCGCCAGATTGCGAATCCGGCGACATAATTCCAGACCATCCGCGTGGGGCATCATCCAATCCGTAATCACTAAGGAAACCGGCGCC
>JANMKB010000434.1:0-2999 GCA_031371805.1 Blastocatellia bacterium
CAGCGTGTCGCGGTAAATTTCCCACGTTAATTCTTCAGCTTTGCCGCCAACTTTTTCGAGCGCTTGATAAATCGGCACAGTGCCAATCGGTACGGGCGAATTGCGCAAAATCCATTCGCGCGTCGCGTGAATATTTTTGCCTGTAGACAAATCCATCACCGTGTCTGCGCCCCATTTGGTTGACCAGCGCATTTTTTCGACTTCCTCTTCAATGCTTGACGCGACCGCGCTGTTGCCGATATTGGCGTTAATTTTGACGAGAAAATTACGACCAATAATCATCGGTTCCGATTCAGGATGATTAATGTTGGCGGGGATGATCGCGCGTCCGCGTGCGACTTCATCACGGACAAATTCAGGCGTCACGAAAGCGGGAATACTTGCGCCAAACGAATCGCCTTGGTGTTGATGAGTCAGCAAATGACGCCCGTTGTTGCCCTGTGATTCAATCGCTTTTTGGCGTCCGAGGTTTTCGCGGATGGCGATGAATTCCATTTCAGGCGTGATGATACCTTTGCGCGCGTAATGAATTTGCGTGACGTTGTGTCCGGCTTTGGCTTTCAGCGGCTGGCGTTTCAAACCGGGGAAATCTTCGAGCTTGCCTTTGTCTTTGTTGCGCGCGTAGCCTTCTGCGCCAACGGTCAAATATCCATTGTCGCGTGGTTCAATTTTGCGACCTTCGTATTCCTCCACGTCACCGCGCCCGATGATCCAATCGCGGCGCAGTGCTGGCAGTCCATCGCGCACATCGCCGTTAAATTGCGGATCGCCCCACGGGCCGCTCGTTTCGTACACGCGCACGGGATCATTGACTTCGACTGCGCCGTTCATGCTCTTGGTGACATTTAATGAAATTTCGCGGAATGGTACACGCACATTGGCGGTCTTGCCTGCGACGTAAGTGCGCTCGGAATTTGGTAATTGTTTTTCTGATGTTTGATTGCTCATAATTAACCTCAAAATAAAAAAGACTGTTCCACGTCAATAGAAATTGGAACAGTCTTCTGGTTCCTTTCTCCCTTCGACGGCATTACCCGTACAGGTTCATAGGGTCTCCTTCCGCAGAAGGACTCTCAGCCACGCTTGCGGCTCCCCTGAAAAAACAAAAATTTTAGTTACTGCCTTCTTCGGTTAGAACCGGAGGCAACAAATCACTAACCTTAATCACAATCTCTGGAAACGCAGTTAACGAAAAACTTTCTTCTTCAGAATAAGTGCGTTTCGCACGATAGCCGTCAACGCCGGGTTCGCGGTAATCTTCTAATTCTCGTCCGCGAATGTTGAGCAGGCAAAATTGTAACACTCCATTGTTTGCCAGCCAGGAAGCCAATTCCTTGCGATCATAGGCAAGCGTGCTATCTGAAACTTCCATCACCAGATAAATATTTTCAGGCTTTGGGTGATGCAGCATGTAACGAACATCGGGCAATTGTGCTAGTACGAGATCAGGTTCAGGTTCGGAGTTGTCATTCAATAAAATCGGGTCTTGAATCCGAATCACAGCTTTCTCATCAAAATGCCGAATCATACAACGAGTAATCCGCGACATCGCTGTTGCGGGTAATACACCTTTAGGAGACATCTCAACAATCCTTCCTTCAATCAATTCAACCTTATCGGATTTAGAAAAAATTCCGGCTTCGATGAGTTGATGATATTTTTCCACGGACATTTCATACAGCTTGGGAGTGCTGTTGAATTCGGCTTTGGTGAGAACTGTCTGTGTCGGAATTTCTAATACTGCTTCCATAATTACCTCGTATTTATTTTACCGCGTCAGCCGATAAATCATCACTGCCGTCCGCTTAATCAGCATCGGCATAGATTCCAAATCTGCGTATTCGCCGGGAGCGTGTGCATTTCTGCCGCTCGCGCCTAAACCATCAAGTCCCGGAATGATATTTGAAATGTACGCGACATCTCCTGCGCCGCGTTCGCCGGGATCAAGGGCTTCGATTTTGCCGTAGCCTAAATCTTCGCTGACTTTACTCATCTGTTCTAGTAGTTTGTAATTTTCGGGCGAAGGGAACATCGCAGGGATGCCGTCTTCAAAGGAAATTTTCGCGGATGTTTTAGGCAAATTTTTCGCTACGATTTCGCGCATTTTCACACGTGCCGCTTCTTTCTGCTCTTCACTGATGAATCGCAAATCGCCTTTGATGAAAACTTTGGCGGGAACGACATTGGTTTTGCCGTTGGCGGTTCCGGTTGAAATTTTTAATTCGGCTTCCGTGCCGCCTACGATGATACTGGGATTGAAGGTCAGAAATTTTTCGCCGTGCAGTTGTTCGTAAAATTGATGGATGATGCGCGAAGCTTCAAAGATCGCGCCGCTCCCCATGCGCTCACCAAAAATTCCTGCTGAATGTCCGGTTTCGCCATTGACTTCGAGTGACCAGGAACTGCTGCCGCGCCGTCCGACGGTTCCGGTGTTGCGTACTGCGCCTTCAAAGCTCAACGCTAAATCGCTGCGCTTCGCTGCCGCAAACATATCGCCGCGACTTACTTCCTGTGGCTTACCAGAAGCCTCTTCATCGCCTGTGAACATCACGATAATTTGTGAGTCTTTCAGTGCGCCGGAATTTTGCAACGCCTTCAACGCATAGAGCATCACGACATCGCCAGCCTTCATATCGCTGGAGCCTGTGCCAAAAGCCTTTTTGCCTTCGCGTCGAAATTTCTCTCCGCTCAGGACTGTATCCAGATGCCCAAGCAATAAAATCTTTTTACCTTTTGTGCCGGAGTGCTCGGCGATGAGATGTCCGGCGCGTTTCATCTCTGGCGGCATTTCAATCCACTTTGCAGTGAAACCAATCGCTTCAAATTCGGATTTAAAAACCAATCCCACATCTTTGACACCTGTCAGATTCTGCGTCGGGCTTTCGATGTTGACGACTTTTTCCAATAGAGAAACGGCTTCGTCTTTGTGCGCGTCAACGTAGCTGATAATTTTTTGTTCTTCGGCAGAAATCTTTTGCGGCTGCGCCTGTAAATCAGTT
>JANMKB010000447.1:0-4343 GCA_031371805.1 Blastocatellia bacterium
GTGATGACTTTGATAGTTTGATTATAACATTAAAAACGCTAAACTTTTTATAGGAAAGCCCTGAGGGTTGATATGTCCGAAGATGAGCGGAGTTAAGGCCCGAAGGTCTGCTTCCGTTAGCTGATTCTGCCATTCCGGTTCGCTTAAAACTTGTTGAATCATCAAAGTATTGACGTAAGCCAAACTGATTTGCAGCAGATGTAAACAAAGCATTGTGATTTCCTGGTCTTCCAAATTGTTGCTGGCGATTTCGCCGCCTTTGCCAAAGAAGATAAAATCGTTGACGGCGTTCCATAATTCGACGATATTCAACCCCTCGTGAATTTCACGGCGCAAACCTTCGCTGCCCAGATAACCGCACAAAAAGATGGTTTTCACGGCTTTGCCCAATTCCGCTAACGCTTTGTAGGTTGGATGTTGGAGATTATTGCGCGTAAAACGACGGAGAATTGATTCGGTGTCCGCCGTTCCTAATCTCAAAGCGGTCGCATATTTGACCATTTGGTCGTATTGTCTTTCAATCAGTTCCCAGTTAATCGGGCGCGTCAAAACGATTTGCAGATGCTGATAATCATCGGGCTTGCCGGTTTCCGGGCGATACAATTTTTGTTTGTGAATCGCTTTCAGGCGCGGCATCAGGTGAAAATTCAAGAGATGGCAAAACGCAAACGCCACTTCCGATTGCCCGTGTGAATCAACATAATTCTTCTCGACTTCCATTTCGGTATTGTGGCGCAGCAGACCTTCAATCATGGCCGCCGCTGCGGAGGACGAGCAGGTTTTCAGTTGCGAATAAATGCAGGTGGCGCGTCGTTCGACATGCCAGTAAATCATTACGCCGCGCCCGCCATAGCGCAGATGCCACTCGGTTCTTAAATTTTGGTCGTAAGAAGCAAACTTCTTTGAGTCCGAAGCGCAAGCGGTCGTTCCTTCGCCCCACAGACTTTCCCGTCGCATCCGCAGCGTGGCGTTGACGACTTGCTGAATTGCCGTTCGGAGTGCGTCTTTGGTAATGAATCGTTGTCGCAAGTAGAGCAAATCAGTGTAGTTCTCGCCCTCCGCCGCGCCCGCGCTCATTCGTTTCAGCCCGGTATTGGTGCCGAGTCCGTACAGACAGAGCAATAATCGTCTCCGCAACTTTTCACCGGAGAGAGTTTCGCGCCCCGTCGCACTTTTGCACGATTCGGTAAAGTTGATTCGTAAATCCGTTTCTTTGAGAACGTCGAGCAAATTTGTCATCCGCCATCGTGCGGCAATCACTTTTTTCAAACGCTTGAGATTGACCGGTTCGATGTTCGCTGCCAACGGCGAAAGAGCAATGTGCGAATGAGTATTTTTCAGCAGCAGTTGAACTTTATCGTTTCCTGGCAAAGCGTCGTCAAACTGTGATAAAGCCGACTGTAACTGCTCTTTGACACCACCGACAAACTCGGTCGCCGAAAGCGGCTGCGCTAAAGCCTGATAATAATTTTCGCGCCCTTGCGCGAAGTCTGTTGGGACATCTTCATCCGGGTTACGAAACCGGCGAGCTTGTTCGACCCAGATTTCTTTACATCGCAAGCCGTCGCGTAGTGCTTGCAGGACGCTGATTTCATACTTTTGCCGGTCAATTCGGGTTCTGCCGCGCTCGTCAATTTCCAAAATCTGTTCCAACCAGATTTTTTTGACCACGCCGTCCAGCGGAACATCTTCGTCGAGACGGAAGAAACGTGAACTCCTTCCGACGTAATTGGAAATCAACTCAAGAGCCTCAATAACCGGACGGTGTTTTTCATTATTCGAGCGAAATTTGAGGGTTTGCAGTAAATACGGAGTCATCCGGCGGTAGTGAAAACTGTAGGAAGCCCGCATCACCGTCGAAACTTGTCGCTGATAACTGCCTTGCGCTTTATACTCCTTTACTAAAGCCTGCAAAGTCTGTTCATTGACAACCGGAAAAAGCGTCTCTTTAATGATGCCGTCCGGGTTTTCAAGCGCCGTCTCAGCCAGCCGAAACAGCAATTCATGCTTGCCCGAAACCCGTTTAATCACACGGATTATTTCTTGTTCAACCCGTTTTTCAGCGCGGATTTGAATTTTGTGAATCAAATAAAGCAGTAAATCCACCCGCATTATCCGTCACTTCAAACTGGCGGCTGCGGGCGAAAGCCGCCAGCAAAGTCAGTTTAAGTTCGAGCGGATGACGGCGAATTTCAGACACATCTTCGACGGCAAGACGGCGGCGCAGATTTTCGACGACTTTATTTGAAACGGACTTGAACAAATCAATCGGCAGTTGGAGTGAACGCAGCAATTCGAGTTTTTCGATTTCGGCAAAAACCTGTTTGAGATTCGGTGTTCCAAGATCGGTTTTTAAGACCGAAAACAACGGCTGAATCTGTTGGGTAGGCATCGCTTTAGCCTCTGCGTCATTCGGCATTTCAAGCAATTGCAGCAATTTTGCACGGCTCTCAAGTTCCAGTTGATGCGCCGTCACGCTCGCTAACTGCTTGGGGTATTAGGCACAAAGGCTCATTTTTTTACTCTAAGCCACGCACTTTTCCACAAAATCTGAAAATTGTCACCCATTTCTGCTGATTTTATCCCGAATTTCTTTGTTTTTGCCCTGTTATTGCATTAAATACACGCATACAATGTGCATTGTATGCAATGTTCCTAAAATATCAGCCGTATTTAATGCAATAAAACGATAGTCTATCGTGGGGGATAGCATTGCATTAAATACAAGCAAGCTCTTGAAAACACTGTAAATACTCTCATTCTTCGATGTATTCAAGTGCATTAAATACGCTAGAGTAAAAAATTGACCCTTTGTGCCTAATACCCCTGCTTGTCAAACTGCATTCGCGCCGAGCGCAGAATCCGTTCCTGCCGCTGCGGGGTCGGCAGTTCGATTTTCGCCCGCCGGAAAAATTCACCGAGTTCGAACAATTGCCGGTCAAAGCCCGTGATTTGCGGCAAAATGTCTTGTCGAAGGTACTCAATCGCTGCTGAAACATCTGACACCTTTGTTTTGCGAAAACCAAAAAAGGAACGAATCTCCTGTCGGTGATAAATAAAATTGCGCCTGCCCCATTCGTACTCGTGCCATAAACTTGGAGACGATTTTAGCTGTTTAGCGATAAACCAGACAGCGAGCAGCGGAACTTCCGCCGCCTGACGCGGCAAACGGGCGGTTAGATTGAAGAACTTGAGTAAGACGGCGAAACCGAGACGACCGATTTCGGTTTTGTTTTCGAGCAGGTTTGCTTCGGCTTCCGAAATTGCCCAATTCTTGCTCAGTTCTTCGTCAGACCATTCATGCTTCATAGTTTTTCAACAATGACTGCAGCAAAAATTTATTGGCAGTTAATCAAAAGGTCATATCATGTTTCGTAGAATTGCGGAAAGGCGAAATAAATCCGACCTAAAAGAGAAATTAAAGATGGCTCAACCAGACACTCAGACAGACGATTTCGTGCCGTCAGATGAAAAAGCGAAATCCAAGAAAGCGATTTTAATCGCGCAATTGGTCAGAGCCGGGAGGCGCGAGCGGTTAAGTTACGACGAATTTCAATACATTTGCGGGCAGGCACGACGTAAACTCGGTTTGCGCCGGGCACGCCAAGAAAGAGATTTGCCGCAACTGTTGACGGAAGGTGAATTCAGGCAATTTTTCCAAACTATTGAAAAAGGTGGTAACGTGCAGCACGAGATAATGCTCAAGCTCTTGTTCTTAACTGCCGTGAGAGTCAGCGAACTGGTTAAAATTCGCGTCACCGACATTGATTTCCGGCAATGCAAGATTTTTATCAATGAAGGCAAAGGGCGCAAAGATCGTTACATTCTGTTTCCGTTGAGCTTTCGGCTGATTCTGCAAAGTCATTTGCAAGCTAATCTGAAAAACAAATATTTGTTTGAAACGACTCGCTACAGCGGTTTCACGACTCGGCGTGTCCAGCAAATAGTCAAAGAATATCGAGAAAAAGCCGGCATTACAGCTAAAGTCCATCCGCATTTATTGCGCCATCAGATGATCACCTTTTTGACGAGAGAGGGATTAACGGACGCGCAGATTCAACTCATCAGCGGGCATTCAAGCAAAAAGAGTTTGGAAGTGTATCAGCATTTGTCGCTGAAAAGTGTGGAGGGAGCCTACCAAGAAGCAGTGCGAAAGATAGAGATGTAAGCTAAATCTAAGGGAACAAGGCAGCAAAAGGCTAAGTTGCACTTTATGACACAAATGTTCCCGTTAGCCCTGGATGCCGCCTTTCACCGCTTTGGCCGGCTTTTTTTCGTATTCGCCCCAATAATTCCAACTTCCCATAGCATTTATTCTCCCACCGCGTCGCGGTGCAGCAGCG
>JANMKB010000466.1:0-3131 GCA_031371805.1 Blastocatellia bacterium
AGTTATTTTCCAACACAAACGTTTTGCCGGAAATCGTTTTCGCCATTGCTGGCAAAGGCCGCACGGCATTTGCGGTGGGAGGTTTTGCCGCTTCGCCAATCGCTGTTTTGAGCCGCGCAACAGCGGCAGGATTTTCCGGTAACGGCTGATCCGATTTAATCGCAGGCTGTACCAGCTTCATCATTTCGCCTGTATTAAAACCACCGCCATTGAAAACGATCACGGTATTTTTGGACGGCAGCACGCTGATTTGCTGACCGCCGCGCCCCGAAGCTTCAAACGGAATTACGTTGCCGGTCGGAGGAATCCACCAGCCATAACCATAATCGCGGGCGCTGCCGGTTTTGATGTGTGAAGTCGTCGCGGTTTTTACCCAGTCGGCAGGGACGATTTGCCTGCCATCCCATTTGCCATTGTGCATAAACAGCACGCCCAGCTTCGCCATATCACGCGCCAGCAAATGAAAATTGCCAAAGCCGTGATTGATGCCCTGCGGATCAAGCGGCCAGAATCCCGGCTTGATATTGAGCGGCTCAAACAAAAATTTTCGCCCAAACTCTTCGGTGTGCATGCCCGTTGTTTGTGTGATGATTGCGGACAACAGGTGCATTCCGCCGCTGCAATAAACGAAGTTGCTCCCCGGTTCGCCGACCATTGGCAGGTCGAGCATGTATTGCACATTGTCGGGCTGATTCAGCATTTCCCACAACGTCGGCTCACCGCCTTTCGATTTACAATCCAGGCACGATGACATCGTTAACAAATGCCCAACCGTGATTTTTTCTTTCCGCGCATCTTTGTTGGCAATTTTATTTTTGGGGAAGAAGGTCAGGATTTTTTGCTCGGTTGATTTTATTTTGCGCTGCTCAATCGCCATGCCAACCAAAGTCGAAGTCAGACTTTTTGTGACCGAGGCGAGGTCGTGCGGGCTTTTGCCATCGTAGGGATAAAAATATGCTTCGGCAACGATATAATTATTGCGCACGACGAGCAGGCTGTGAATATTTGTGCCGTTTTTACGCGCTTGCTCAATTGCGTTGGCGAGGATTTCAGAATCAATCCCCTGCGCTTCCGGCGTCGTCGAGCGCCAGCCACTTGTAGGCCAATAACCCGGTTGAGCAGTAACATAAATATTAGCAACTAACAGAAATAAAGTTATGACGAAAAAATGAATGAGCCTTAACAGGATACTCTCCTTACAAATAGGATCAAGATTGGGTTTGGAATGATGCATATATTTTATCAAACATATTACGGCGTGCTAGCTTAAGGTCTCCTTTTCTAAGAAGTCCTATTGATCCTTTTTCATTAACTGCTTCAGCTTTTAACCAGTACGCAAAAAATGTGTCTAACAGGTTATCACATTCGTTAGCAGGAAGTCCTACAGGGTTGATACTGGATGAGCGATGCCTTCGCTCAAAGAACATACCTTCTTTTGCTTTTGCCGTTCGCTTTTTAACATCAACAATTATTGTCATGTGTTGGTTATGAAGCCACCAGGGTAGCACTTTAATCGTTATAAATTTTTCTCCAAATTGATTTATAAGCTCCTGTTTTTTTGTAGGATCCGCAACGATTAAGGTAATGTGACGGCGGTCTTCATGTCGCAGAGCTTTTAATAACCATTCTCCTGATTCTGCAACACAGAGCAACAAATTCCAATCTTTACTGAGTAAATCAAGTGTGTAAACTTTAAAAGCAGTAAGATTGTCAAGAGCTATCCGTGCCGGAAAGATTCTGTTTAAAGAAGAAGGTCTTGAATAAACCTCAACCTCATACATTTTTTTCCATACATCCTCAGCAATGCTGCTTCTCAAATCAATGACAGGTTAAAGACTGCTTTTAGGATACTGAAGTTGGAGCGGGGTATAAACAGCAGCAATCTGCCAGGCAAAAATTACACAGAGATAAAAGATAAAGCTACCAGATGGAAGAACATTAGTGAGCAGGTAAAAGCTTTTTATAGGTAGGATAGGCGTCCCGCCTGTCCATTCCTGTGCTGGTAAAAAATTTCTGATGAGAAGAAGAGGACAGATGGGACGTCTATTCTATCCTTCGGAACCAGCTTTTTTCCTGATGCCGAAACCTTCCTTCAGCGTCGCCTTGAAATAATCGCGATTCATTCTCGCAATAAAATCCAAACTGATTTCCTTCGGACAAGCGGCAGAACACGAACCCATATTCGTGCAGGCTCCGAAACCTTCTTCGTCCATTTTGGCAACCATATTCAGGACGCGGCGATGGCGTTCGGGCTGCCCTTGCGGAAGGACGCCGAGATGACCAACCTTGGCGGCGACGAAAAGCATGGCAGAGCCGTTTTTACAGGCGGCTACGCACGCGCCGCAGCCGATGCACTGCGCGGCATCCATCGCCTGATCGGCGTCAACCTTGGGGACGAGGACTGCATTGGCATCAGGTGCAGCGCCAGTCGGAACGGAAATATATCCGCCCGATTGGATGATGCGGTCAAAGGCAGTGCGGTCTACGACTAAATCTTTGAGTACAGGAAAGGCTTTGGCCCGCCACGGTTCAATCATAATCGTGTCGCCGTCTTTGAAACTTCGCATGTGAAGCTGGCACGTCGTACAGGCGTCAAGCGGACCGTGCGGAGTGCCGTTGATAACTAGCGAACACATCCCGCAAATTCCTTCGCGGCAATCATGATCGAACGCAATTGGCTCTTCGTTTTTGCTACTCAATTCTTCATTGACGACATCAAGCATTTCCAGAAATGACATGTCAGGACTTACATCTTTGGCTTGATACGTTACAAGCTTGCCAGTATCAACGGCGTTCTTTTGTCGCCAAACTTTTAAAGTGAAATTCATAATGTGTTTAAGTCTATCGAGTCTTTAGAGTCTATAAAGTCCATTAAGTCTTCGGACTCTAAAGACTCAATAGACTCTAAGGACTCGATAGACTGATTTTATTTGTAACTTCTGGTCGACATGTGAACTTCTTCGTACACCAGATTTTCTTTATTCAATTCGGGGAAGCTGTCTACGCCTTTGTGTTCCCATGCGGCAACGTACGAGAACTGTTCGTCGTTTCGTAATGCTTCGCCGTCTTCGGTTTGATATTCTTCGCGGAAATGTCCACCGCAGGATTCTTCGCGGTGAAGCGCGTCGTAG
>JANMKB010000492.1:0-10307 GCA_031371805.1 Blastocatellia bacterium
TGCCACTTAACCAGTTTCTCAAATCAAAGCTGGTGTTAACAGCAAAAAAATAACAGGCTGGTGCTTGCCTTATAAACAAGCGGGCGCAGAGTCGAAACTCTAACGCCCGCTTATTAGTTGACCTTCCCATCTGACCTGGAAGCCGAAACATAAACCAAATCAGATTTTGCCGTTGCCCTGAGCAGTTAAAACACGAGGCGCAGGCCGATCTGTAAGCGCCGTGCACCTGGGGTATTCGTACCGCTCTCGGCATTTCCCGGCGTGAACTGGAGGAAGTTGTTCGCCGTGAAGCCTGTCACTGGCGCTCCCCAATTCACATGGTTCATGACATTGAAGCCTTCGATTCGTAACTCCGGCTGAATCCGCTCGCTGACCCTGAATTGCTTGAAGAGCGAGAGATCAAGGTTCCAAACCGGGGGACGACGGAATTGGTTCCGAGCCGAAGTCCCAAAGCCCTCCTTCGCGGTGCCAGTTGGCTGCGAGAATAAGCTCTTGTCATAGTACGTGTCGGTCGTGCTTGATCCAACTTTGCCAACGGGACTTGGGTCGCCATTGACGTTAATAAATACCGAGCCGCATCCCTGACAGTTCAGTGCATTATTCGTGCCGCCGATGGAATACGGTGTGCCGGAGTATTTGGCAAAGATACCATTGAGCTGCCAGCCGCCGAGGACTTTACCCGTTGCATGACTGTTATCTTTCAGGAAAGGCAATGCGTAGACAAAGCCCATCTGGAAGATATGCGTGCGGTCAAATCCGCCCAACGCGAAGTTATCGGCAAACTTCAATGGATGATTCCAGGTCAATCCGACCCATCCATCTTCGTCGGCCATGTCTCTGGCTTTACTCAGGGTATAGGCGCCCTTCAACATCAGTCCATTTTTGAAGGGACGATTAATTGCTACCTGTAGCGAATGGTAACGAGCTTTAGTGCGTGCGCCCCAGTCGTTGATGGCAGTCGTACCAGCCAGCGCAAAATATTTACGGGAGGCATTGCCGAGTCCCGGTTCACCGTAGTTGATGTTCAGATCAGCGTAACCGCCGTCTGTACGGGTTCCGACATAAGCCACTTCGGTGATGATGTCCCCTGGCAGCTTGCGTTCGTAGGTGAAATTCCATTGCTGGATCACGGCACGATTGACTCCACTGCCTGAGCCGGGGAACGCCTCCGTTCCATTATTCGGCGAACGCATAAAGACACCAACGGGCAGTTGCACTCTGCCTGAAGTGATGTCCGGCGTTGGAATGGCGGGGATACCTTGAGCCAACGTACCCGTCCACAAATACTGATCAGCAGTGCGATTGAAAGTAATATCATACGGGAACGATCCACGCATCGGGCGTGACCACGGGAGTGGATTGATCGTGCGACCATAACCAACGCGAAGTACTGAATTATCCCCAATGCGATAGGCTAAGCCCAATCGTGGCGCGAAGTACAATTTCTTAAGTTTAAGTCCAACGTCATTCGGCACATTGCCAAGTCCGCCGAGCAACACGGTGTACGTGCTGTAATCAAGCCGTTCAATGCCGCGTGTGGCGCGAGACATCAATGGGTAGCTTTCCATGCGGAGTCCAAGGTTGACCGTCAGCCTTGAGTTCACACGCCACCGATCACGAACGTACACAGCAGTCTGCCATTCACGCCCTGTCATATCTTCCGTTTGGACATCCTTCGAGAAAAAGTTTGGCAGTCCCAATAAGAAGGAGGCAAACTGATTCCACTGTAATGCAGTGTAGCCTGTCGCGCCCGTAGTGGTTCCGCTAAAGCTGAATCCGCCCTTCAAGCCATAGTCGCCAAACTCAGCCTGACGATGATTCAGTTCGAGTTTCACAACGTCAACACCTACTCGCACTTCGTGCTTCGGAAAAACCTTTGTGATCGCACTGCTAAAGCTGTAATTGAGTTCCTTGCGAAACAGCGGCATCCAGTTAGGAGTTGTGCCGATAGTATAGCCATTAGCGAAGGTCGGCAGGCCGCTGGCACGCGGATCTTTGGGATCGTTAACGCCGGGAATGCCGAGATCAAGCCCGATGTTCTTGCCATAATCCGGGCCGGTTACTACCTGATCCTGACGGTTTAAGCCAAAGTTTCCATCTAGTAACAGGGTTGGGCTAAGCGTCCAGGTATGACCGACACTGACCACATAAACCTTCGTGTCACCCAAACTACCGTTGTCAAAGCCCAGACTGTAATTGTCTACGACATTGGCACGTAGGGTGGAAAACTTGCCCCAGATCGAATGATTCTTCGTTCGCTGCCAGGTGAGTTTTCCGTCGTAATTGGCGCGATCCACTCTGACCGTGCGTAACTGCACGAAATCGTCAAGTAACTGGTTTGAGTTCAGGTCCCTGGTCGTGTTGACCTTGGGATAATACGCCATCACTCCTTTGGCAATTGCGCTGATCTGCGCAGTGGGGATCGTAAAGTTAGTGAATTGATCGCGCCCGACTCCAGCGACGCCAGTGTTGGGATTATAAAGCCTGAAAGCGGAATAGGCTGCGGCTACTTCAGTAAAATCGCCTAAACGCATTTTATCGGTCGGAACTGAGTACGTGACGTTTGAACCACGTCGGTCGCGGAAATTCTCGTATGAAGCGAAAAAGAAGAGTTTGTCTTTCTTAATCGGGCCACCGAACGTGCCGCCATAAATGTGATGGGAAAGCGGGGCTTTCGCCAAACTGAATGCGTTGTTGAAAAAACTATTCGCGTTCAAGCTGTCGTTGTTATAGAACCAGAAACCGGAGCCGTGAAATTCGTTGGTACCGGATTTGGTCACGACGGTTTGGGCTGCACCGCCAGCCATACCAGTGTCAGCATCGAAATTGTTCGTCGCGATGTTCACCGTTTCGATGGTTTCTGCGGGTTGAATATATCCCGCATGATGTGGCAACCAAACGTTCACCGATACTGCGCCATCAACACGTGTCGTGTTGCTGTTGGGCTGTGTTCCATTAACCCAGGTACGCAATGACCGACCCGGCGTATCAATTTCTGCATTTTGAAATTGCGTCGGCGTCGCGCCAGGAACCAGGTTAAGTAGCGCCTGGTAGTTGCGGTATTGATTCAACGGAAGTGACGTCACCTGCTTACTATTTATTTCTGTGCTGAGATCAGCCTTTTCCGTGTGCAAGGTAGCCGCGTCAGCTGTGACGGTGACCGTTTCCTGCGCCGTCCCGATTTGCAGTGAGACATCCGTGCGCCTCGGGTTGCCAGCCGTTACGATAATGCCCGACTGTTGTGTTTCCTTGAAGCCTTTGCCTGCCAGAGTCATTTTGTAGTCGCCTGGTTGCAGATTGCGGAATACATAATTTCCGGTCTCGTCAGTCACAGCATTCAGCTTTAAGCCGGTGCCTGTGTTCATAACCGTGACCGCAACGCCTGGCAACGCTGCCCCTTGCGGGTCTGTCACGTTACCGACGATACTGCCATAAAGAACTTGCGCCCTGGCAGGTTGCAACGAGACAAAAAGGGCGAGTAAAATTCCCGCCAGTATCGTTGCTTTTCGGGTAATCCCTGTAAAGATTCGTTGCATAAATTCCTCCTGAAATTGGTTGCAAAACATGAGCGCAGTTCCCTTTTCGTCAAGGGCAACGTAGTCATTTGCTGATACAACCGAAACACACAAACAACTACTGCTCGTCCTATTCGACAATCAATTATTTAGCTGGTTAGTTTTGAGACGCTTAGCTCTAACTTGTGAGAGCTAATTGTAGTCAGTAAACAAATACAACTTAACAAAGCTAGAAACGTGACGAAGCCTATTCCTAAAGTCGCTGAGTTGTCAATGGTGAGGGAGGTTGATGTTAGCAATCATAACCTCCTCACTTCGCCAACAAATTCGATAATGCCCGTGATAAAGTTGAAAACTTAAATTCATAGCCTGTCTTCACTGCGACTTCCGGAATCACCCGAACGCTGCTCAATAACATATCCGCCATTTCTCCCAGGCCAATGCGTAACACAAAATTTGGGACAAAGAAAAATGCCGGGCGATGAATCGTTGCCGCCAGCGCCTGTGTGAATTCGTGATTGGTTACGCTTGTCGGAGCTACGGCATTGACAGGCGTTTGAATCGCTTCATTGATGATTGCGTGCTGAATAATACCGACTACATCATCCAGATGAATCCAGGGAAACCATTGTTGACCACTGCCCAGCGTTCCGCCGAGGCCAAACTTAAAAATAGGCAGCATCTCCTGCAACGCGCCGCCTTCATTCGCCAACACAACGCCGATGCGAACCTGAGCTACGCGGCAACCGGAAGATTTTGCGCGGGTGGCTTCGGCCTCCCATTCCTGACAAACTTCCGCCAGAAAACCTTTTCCGACAACCGCTGTTTCAGGCAACTTCTCTTCTCCGCGATCTCCGTAAAAGCCAATGGCAGAGGCACAAATAAAGGCTTTGGGTTTGCGTGCAGATTTTTCAATTGCGGCAACCAGGTTACGCGTGCTGAGGACACGAGAATTTCTGATGCGAAGTTTTTGCTCGTCACTCCAGCGTGTCGCCGCGATATGTTCGCCTGCCAAATGCACGACGACATCAATGTCACTAAGTGCCGCCACCGAAAAGGTTTCTGTTTCAGGTTGTTTCCACTCAACAATTTCAACGCCGAGGTGACGCGCTTTTTCGGCGTTGCGTGTGACGGCAATCACCTTATGCCCTTCTGCCACCAACCTGCGTGTCAAATGAGAACCGACCAAACCAGTTGCGCCCGTGATCAGGATATTCATGCTAACTTTTCTAAGTCTTATGACGAAGCAGGTCAAGGTACGGAGGAAATCTCAATGGAATCTTGACAGGTCTGTAAAACTTTACTTATTGCGGTGCAATTTCCTTTTCCCAAACGAGATGTTTTTCGCGCAATTCTTTTACTTTTTCAGGATGCTCATACCGTAAATCATTGCGCTCGCCGATGTCTTTGCTGAGATCGAACAGCATTTCATTTTCGCCTTCCTGAAAATATTTCCATTGGCCTGAGCGAACGGCTTTTTGTGCGATGCCGGGTTGATTGATGCGCCAGAAAAATGTGCGGGGTTGCGGCTGCGCATTTTTTTGCAATAACGGTATCAGGTTCATTCCATCAAATTTACGAGCAGGTTTTGCCTGTGCGATTGCCGCCGCAGTCGCCGTCAAATCCATTGTAATGCCCATCTGGTCAGAAATTTTTCCGGCGGGCAATTTCCCTGTCCAGCGCATGATGCACGGCACACGGATGCCGCCTTCCCACAAAGTACTTTTGTGATGAAATAACGGAGCGTTGCGTGACAATCGTTCGCCGCCATTATCATTCGTGAACACGACAAGCGTGTTTTCAGCTACTTTATTTTTATCCAGTGCGCCGAGAATTTCGCCGATGCCCCAATCCATCCGCTCCAACATTTTCGCGTAATCCGCGCGTGTGCCATCAAACCACGTAGCCTGTGTCCGCACATCATTCGGCGTGCCAGGAATCTGAAAAGGCCAGTGTACGGCGTTGTACGGCACATACAAAAAAAATGGTTCCTGTTTGTGACGGTTGATGAAATCTACAGATTTTTCGGTCAGCAAATCAGTCAAATATCCTGCGCGTTCGACCGGCTTTTCACCTTCGTACAAATCCGCAAATCCGGTGCGATATTTGTGCGAATACATATCCACATTACCTGATAGCAAGCCGAAAAATTCATCAAAGCCGTGTGCAATCGGGCCGCGTGCAATGTCATAGCCTAAATGCCATTTGCCAAACACCCCCGTCGCGTATCCATTCGTTTTTAGCAAACCTGCAATCGTTGGCTCGCTGATCGGCAATTCAGAGTTCGGCGAATTCGGGCGCGTCGCCCATTCTAATCCGACACGCTGTTGCCAGCGCCCCGTCATTAACGCTGCACGGGTGGGCGTGCAATTCGGGCCGTTCGAGTAAAAGTTGATAAGCTTCACGCCTTCGCGCGCCAGGCGATTTAAGTGCGGCGTGCGAATGTCTTTGACGCCATACGGTTCAATGTCGCCATAGCCCATATCATCCGCCAAAATAATGACGATGTTTGGCTTACGCTGAGCGGCGACAGACACAGCAATAATGATAATTATCGCTGCGAGTAATAAACTTTTTTTCATTTCGGATTTTTTCCTGTGACGACAGTTGTGCCTTCTGATTTTGCCCATTCGGTGAATGAGCCATCGTACATCGCTACGTCATAGCCCAAATATTTCAGCGTAAAATATGCGTGCGAAGCCATCATCCCAATCCAGCAATAGGTCACAACTTTCTGGTCAGCCTTAATACCAGCGGCCTCGTACATTTTGCGCAATTCCACCACCGGCAGGAGCATAGGATTCTCTTTGCTTTGTAACGTCGTCATCCAGTAAAGATTGCCTGCGCCAGGGATATGACCATTTTTCGGTAAATTTTTATTGCCGTTTGTGCCGTCATAAACATCCGCCTGACGCGCATCCAGCAAGGTTGAGGGAGCGTTTTCAGTATTCGCCGCCAGCCACGAAACGTCTTTGACAATTTCACGTGTGACTAAAACTTTGGCGTTAATGCGCGGCGTAAAATTTGCGGCGGGCACGGCTGAATGGGTCGTAGCAGTTTCACGTTTTTCAGCTTTCCATTTTTCCAGGCCACCATCGAGCAACGCAGCGTTTTCACCAAAGCCCAGATAATCCAGCGTGAAATATGTACGCGCCGCCAGGAGTCCCTGTGTCTCGCTATACAAAATGATGCGCGAATCCGAGGCTATGCCAAGCTGTGAAAAAACCTGCTGTAATTTATCAACTGGCGGCAGTTCATTCGGGACACCATCGCGGGATGCGACAATCTCGGCATAGCGCAAAAATCGCGCCTGCGGGATATGTCCGGTGTCGTAATTTTTCTGGTCAGTGCCAACATGAAGCAACACAAGTTTTGGGTTACTTAAATTTTTCGCCAGCCATTCCGTCGTCACCAGCATTTGTGAACGCACCGGATTTTGTTTTGTCGCCTGAGCGAAAACCGTGACGCAACTTACCAACAGAATTATTCCGAGAAAGGTGATTTTTTTCATAGCGTTACTCCCTTGTTTGTTTTGTGTGGTTGTTTACAATATTGTATTCCGCAATGCAGAAGCAAACGGTTATGTTTCACTTCGCTCAATTAAGCTTCACGAAATTCAGGAGAACTTATACATGCATAAATTAGCGGCGCTTGTCTTTTTGCTCTTTACTTCACCAGTTTTTGCGCAGGATAAATTACTCACGCTTGATGACATTTACGACCCGGAAAAACGGATCAACTTCAGCGGCAAAATGGCTACCGGAGTATCGTGGTTGCCCGATGGCACAGCATATTTAGATCGACGCAATGGTCAGGTCACGAAAGTTGACGCCGCTACAGGCAAAGCTGAGCCGTTTTATGATGCTGCAAAGATGGAAGCGGCCTTTGCCAAACTCGCAGGATTTTCTGCCGCTGATGCCAAACGAATGGCGAGTAGTCCCGGACGTATTAACACTAAACTCAACGTCGTCGTCATCAATTTCGGCAACGATTTATTTTATTACCAGTACGGCAATGATGCTGCTTTGCGCCTGACCAGTTCGGGTGAGCCGGAAGAAAATGAAGAGCTTTCGCCCGATGGCAAAATGGTCGCGTTTGTGCGCAACTTCAATTTATATGTCGTCGAAATTACTACGCAACGTGAACGCGCACTGACTACAGATGGCAACGCGAAATTGTATAACGGCAAATTAGACTGGGTGTATCAGGAAGAAGTGTACGGACGCGGCGATTTCAAAAGCTACTGGTGGTCGCCAGATTCGACAAAACTTGCGTATTTACAGCTTAACGAAGCACCCGTCAAAGAATTCACCGTCATTGATCACATCCCGAATCAACAGGACGTAGAGCTTTACAACTACCCAAAATCAGGAATGCCAAACCCGACCGTGAAATTAGGCGTCGTGAATTCCGCCGGCGGCAACACGCGCTGGGTAGATATTTTCAAATACGAAAAATCCGAACCCATCATTGCCCGTGTCGGATGGAAACCTGACAGCAGCAAAATTGTCTATCACATTGCCAACCGCGAACAAACCTCGCTGGATGTGAATTTAGCCGATCCGCGTTCGGGACAAACCCAAAATCTTTTTCATGAGACTTCGCAAGCGTGGATTGAGGCGGATAATACGGAATTACCGCGCTGGTTAAAAGACGGAACATTTTTGTTTCTGAGCGAACGATCAGGCTGGAAACATATTTATCATTACTCCGCTGACGGCAAAATCATTCGCCAAATCACCAATGGCAAATGGGAAGCGCGCGCACTGCATGGCATAGACGAAGCGAACAGTTATGTTTATTTTTCCGGCACAGAGCATTCGCCCATTGGCAACGATGCGTATCGCATTAAATTTGACGGCTCCGGCTTAATACGTCTGACGCAAATGGAAGGCGCACACACCGCGAACTTTGATCCGACGTTCAATCATTTTATTGACACGTGGAGCGACGCTGCGACACCGCCGCAAGTACGTTTGCACAGATGCGACGGTACAGTCGAGCGCGTGATTGAAGAAAATAAAGTTGAGACGCTGAAGCAATTCAAACTTAGCAAGCCTGAATTTTTGCAGGTCAAAACGCGTGATGGGTTTGCGATGGAAGCCATGATGATCAAGCCGCCGAATTTCGATCCGGGCAAAAAATATCCAGTGTGGAGCTATACCTACAGCGGCCCGCACTCGCAAAGTGTCCGCAATGCGTGGGGCGGCGCAATGTATATATGGCATCAGATGCTGGCGCAAAAAGGTTACATCGTTTGGGTTTGTGATAATCGCAGCGCTTCGGGCAAAGGCATCGAATCAACGTGGACAGCGTACAAAAATCTTGGCGTCGGCGAATTGCAGGATTTAGAGGACGGCGTGAGCTATTTGAAATCGCAGCCTTATGTTGATGGTTCGCGGATTGGCATCAACGGTTGGAGCTATGGCGGATTTATGACTTCGTTTGCGCTGACGCACTCGACCAGTTTTAAGGTCGGCATCGCGGGCGGTACTGTCTCCGATTGGAATTTATACGATACGATTTACACGGAACGTTACATGCTGACGCCGCAAAATAATCCTGAAGGCTATGCCATAACTTCCGTCATCAAAGCGGCGAAAAACCTGAGCGGAAAATTGCTATTAATTCACGGCACGATGGACGATAACGTTCACATGCAAAACACAATTCAGCTTATCTATGAATTGCAAAAAGCAGGCAAACAATTTGATCTGATGGTGTATCCAAAATCGCGGCATGGCGTGGCCGATCCAAATCTGGTCAAACACATGCGCACGATGATGACGAAATTTATCCTGGATAATTTGTAAGGTGAGACAGTTGTCTTTTCGCTGTTGTCCCGCTCACCTTGCATCCATTCATCGGGTTGCTTAATAATGTGCTGTCGCGCAAATGCTTCTGACCGAAGATAAATAATTCTCCCCCTTAGCCCTTCATCTGACGGAAGCGCAGCGGCGCTTGCACGTGATTATCGGCCTGTAAAATCAGGTCATTCGTTTCATTTTCTTGTTAGCCAATCCATTCTGAAAGGGGATTCAGCCATGTTGAAAACCGAAAGTACAACTTTTACGAAAGACGCCCTGGGGCGCTATTTCTGCAACACGTTTAGCGAAGCAAACGACAGCACAAACACTGCTTTACGCGCCGACGCCAAGCCATTTGACATAATCGTCATTGGCGGCGGCAGCTTTGGCGCGGCAATCGCCGAACAAATTTTCCAGCTTGATACGCAAGCCAAACGACATCGCGTTCTGGTTTTGGAAGGTGGGGCATTTCTGTTGCCGGAACATACTCAGAACCTGCCCAACCTCGGACTTAATTCCGCCGGCGCGTCGAGCATCGCGCAACTCATCACAGATGATCTCAATCAGGGTGGGACAGGCAAACATCCGCTGCCGGCACGGAATGAAGTTTGGGGCTTGCCCTGGCATTCCAGCCAGAAGTTTCCCGGCCTTGCCTATTGCATTGGCGGGCGCTCATTGTATTGGGGCGGATGGTCGCCACAGTTGCTTGCTTCCGAGTTGACGCAATGGCCGGCTGAGGTTGTGACTGACCTCCAGACTACGCAGTTTGCCAAAGCAAAAAGCCAAATTGGTACGGACATAACGAATGATTTCATTTTTGGCCCGTTGCATCAGGCGCTGAAAACTCGGCTGGCGGCTGGCGTCCAGCAAAGTAAAATTACAGATGCTTTGCCGGTCCACAGTGACGAGGAATTTGAGGCGCCATTGGCGGTGCAATCCGCGCCCCCGCGCTCCGGGTTCTTTCCCTTTAATAAATTCAGCAGCG
>JANMKB010000341.1:0-12182 GCA_031371805.1 Blastocatellia bacterium
AGCGAAGATGCTGAAGAATTATTTGCTCCTGCAACAACGTGTCAACCTCGCCGAAATTGAAACCAGTAAGCTCCTGCGCAAACCGCTCAATGTGCAAACGGGCAAGGAAGACGGGCATCAGGGCGGACGCCGCTTTGCGCCAAGCGAGCGCGGCTACCAGATTATTCGCCGCTGGGTGATGGATCAGCCGCGTGTGGCGCAAAGTTTGGGGATAGCTCCGGGGACGCCAGCGGGAGGAGAAAACAAGCGCTGAAGAGGAAGTAGGAAGAATTTGCTGAATAACAAACGCCCGAAAGCCAAAACTGTCCGCATCAATCGTCAGGCTACGGCGCAAAAATTATTGCAGGTTCACCTGGAAAAACTTCCTGCGGAAGAACGCCTGATCGTCGAAAAATTCATCAGTCGCGGACGCGTTGCGCGTAACATCTCGCGTGAATTTGATGCACAACTAACTTTCGGTGAACGGCTGGCTGATCATGTCGCAGTAGTCGGCGGAAGCTGGACTTTTATTGGTAGTTTCGGGATATTTCTGGTGATCTGGATGTGCATCAATGCTTTTGTGCTGCTGAAAAATGCGTTCGATCCGTATCCCTTTATTTTGCTGAATCTGGTGCTTTCGTGCCTTGCCGCGTTGCAGGCGCCAATCATTATGATGAGCCAGAATCGCCAGGCCGAAGTTGATCGCATGCAGGCGCAACACGATTACGAAGTGAACATCAAAGCCGAACTGGAAATTTTGCAGCTCCACGAAAATATCAATGAATTGCGTGATCAGGATTGGGCGAATTTATTGGAAATTCAACAACAGCAAATTGAGCTGCTGCAAACTTTTGCGGTGGTTACTTTTTCCAGCATCAGGCGGCGTAATTCAGCTTTTACTGTCGTGATCGTTTCGCTTTGCTCAGCGCCAAAAGTGATCGTCACTTTGTAATTTCCGGCAGGCAAAGAGACTGAAAAATAGAATGGCTTTTCGCTGGTGATGAATTCAGTTTTCGTGGCGCGTTCTGAAGTGGGAAACACTGTTCCAGGTTCAAAGCCAGAGCCGCTTTCTTTGGTATAAATCGCGGTCGGCAAAACTTGTGTGTAACCCGGCGCTACCTTGCCGGAACCAAAATCATAACGCCGCTGCGTGTTACTGGAATTGCCGATTGCCGGCGCTGTCCCGCAAGCCCGATTGACAGGCGCGTTAAATGGGATTCAGGAAATCATTGGCGTCATTCCCGACCGCTCAATTACTCACCTGGATTGCGGCAACGACGAAGAGAGTAGTCGCAAGCGGACACTTCGCTTTCTTGAATCACTCGTTCCGAAGGCGAAAGTCTTGATCGCCGCGATTCACGATCCAGCGGCTTTGGGCGCAGTTCGTGCAATTAAAGACGTGAAAAGAAATAAAAAAACTGCGGTAGTTGTTGGTCAGAATGCGACGATGGAAGCTCGGCTTGAAATGACCAAAGCAAATTCCTGTTTGCTGGGTTCGGTTGGATTTTTCCCTGAAAAATATGGGGAGCAAATTATTCTATTAGCTTTAAAAATATTGGGCGGTGAGGTTGTACCCCCGATGTCATACATTGAGCATGTCCTGATTAATAAGAATAATCTCGAAGTGTATTATCCGTGAAATAGCTGGAAGATTTTCAACGCAAAGGAACAAAGAACAGCCAAAAAATTAAATTCTTTGTTCCTTTAACCCCTTGTCCCTTTGCGTTGAAAATTCCTCACAACGTCCGCAAATGAAATCCGCCGTCAACGTTAATAACTTCACCCGTTGAGTATGGCAGATCGCCGCGCGCGATGGCGGACACGGCACGCCCAATATCATCGGGCTTACCCCAGCGTTTCAGCGGCCACGCGCCTTCTTCGATCAGCTTGTCATATTTTTCCTGGACACCTGCGGTCATATCCGTAGCGATGACGCCGGGACGCACTTCGTAAACATTGATTCCATACTCCGCCAGCCGCGCCGCAAACAATGAAGTCATCATGGCAAGACCCGCTTTCGCGACGCAGTAATCGCCGCGATTGACAGAAGCCGTGAACGCCGAAATCGAAGTGATCGTCACGATGCGCGGCAGTCCAAAACAATTGAACGAGTTATTTTTTACTTGTTCAATCATCTGGCGAGCGACGATTTGCGTTAAGAAATATGGACCTTTTAGATTGATGTTGATAAGGCGATCAAATGATTCTTCGCCCGCTTCCAAAAGGTCAGCACGAACATTCGGAGCGACTCCGGCATTGTTGACGAGCAGATCAATTCGACCATATTCAGCCAAAGCCTCGCTGACTAAGCGCGTACGGTCTTCGGCGATAGAAACATCAGCGCGAACCGTAATGCCTTCGCCACCAGCTTCACGGATGAGTTGTAAACACTCATCCGCCGCGCTCGCGTTGCCAGCGTAGTTGATGATAAGCGCGTGGCCGAGCCTGGCAAGTTCAATCGCAATGCCGCGTCCGATGCCGCGTCCTGCGCCTGTGATGAGTGAGATTGGTCTGGTCATAAAAATTAAGAATGTAGCGCAACCAGCCATGATTGCGACCGCCTTTGCAAAAGGCGAATCTTTCACGCGATCACAACTTTGGTGAAGACTTTATTTTTCATTATCCTTACTTTACACCTTCAGCCAGAGTCGGGGTAATGCGATAGTTCAGGCTTTGTGCCAAAGCCTGTCGCAACCCTGGCTGGTTGCGCTACTTTTATTCGGGTGATGCCATTTCTTCTTCCGTTGGTCCGTCATTCCATTTCTTCGCCCAATCCGGCAACGAATTTTCTGGATACGCTACCAATGTGTTTGAAGTCGGTTCCTGGGCGAGCGCAGTCAATGCTTTGTCGAGCGCTTCGACAAAGAAATATTCGCCGAAGAGAACCGCTTCATGGACACCAAGATTTTTGTGAATGTGGTAGACGCCTCCGTTCAGTACGCCTTCAAATCCGGGCGTCAGATTGCCAAGATATTTTTCGGAAAGTGACCGCAACGATGTCAACGCAAAGTCACGATACGCTCGCGCTTTCGTGCGATCAGCTACGGCGTTCGCTAAATCCAGCAAGCCCGAAGCGGCAATTGCGGCGGCGGATGTATCTACTTGTGATTTCGCCAAAGCTCCGGTTTCCGGCGCGTCATAATCCCACGGAGTCACGCCGTCGGCGGGAGTATTTTCCAAATAATAATCAGCGTTGAGCATCGCAGTTTCCAGATATTCACTGCGCTGCGTTTGCAGATAGGAGCGCGTGAAACCGTAGAGCGACCAAGCTAAACCGCGACTCCACGACGAATCTCCGCGATAGCCTTGATGCGTTGTTTGCCGCAAAAATTCACCTGTTTCTAAATCAAAAATTCCTTCGTGCGAAGTCGAACCATCGCCGCGAACAATCGTTCTGCGCGTCGTCAGACAATGGCGATGCCCAATGTCCAGCACGTGTGCGTCGCCGCTTTTGAGGCCGGCATAAAACAGCGTCCCAACATTCATCATAATGTCTATAAACAGCGAAGCAGGTTCAACGAAGGAACGCAAATATTGCCCCTTTTCCATAAACCGCATCGCCATCGTTTTGCCAGCCTGAATCAGCAACGGCTCAATATGATTCGCATCGCCGCCGAGTTCCAGCCAGCGCAAATGCGTTGAGAAAAATAGAAATCCTAAATCATGCACGGCGCGATCATATTGCCTTGATTCCAGCGGAGTCGCATAGCTCACGGCTTTGTCGAGCCATTCATTTTTGCCCGTGCGTTTGGCGAAGATGAACATCATCCCCGAATAAAACCCGTCGCACCAATGCGTCCAGCGTTTGCGGTCTTCACCGAATTTTCCGCCGACGGTATACATCGGATAATAATCCTGCGGATATTTTTTGAGCAGCGACTGCACCTGCGTCTGGGCGAAGTCGAAGGAATTTTGTAAAGTAGCGCGAAGGGCTTCACGCTCGTGCATTGTCTGTGGCATTCACTGTTCTCCGATTTAATTTATTATTCCAGAAGTGTGAAAATAAATGTTTTTTGGAAGCAATCACTTTCAATTCTCAACTCCCAACTTTCCACTCTTTGACAGTTAGAAATTATCACTGCTTAGGAGTTGAGAGTTGAAAGTTGAGAGTGCGATTTATCAGATGGTTGAGTTGCCTCTACATATCAATTATTCGAGCAGGCAATCCTCAACACATTCACTGAAGTTGGTTTCAGCGTAAACGAAAATTCAGATGAAGTGATGTTCAGCTTCTGTTCAATTGGCGCAATCGCCATCGGCGCGTCGAGGCTGTTTTCGGCTTTGAGGTCTTTGCCTGTCAAGACATACGCTTTACCAGGTTTCGTGATTTTTCCGGCTCCGGCTAAATTGATGCGGACTTCTTTCGGAGTCGCATCAGAGTTCACAATCTTCAAAATTACTTCGCCGGATTTGGCTTCACGGACGGCGCTGGCGTACAAATTTTGCTGACCACTGAGCGCTGCGCCATAGGTATTCACGGGCAAAATTGTATTGCCACGATGATTGCTGAACATTTTCTGGACGTGATAATTGGGCGTTCCATACGACCGCAAATTATCAAACCAGATCAGGTTCGGCGTCCACTGCCACGCTTCGACGTGACCGAATAATGGCGCATACGAAACCAGCGAAACGATGTCGCCGTTGCGTTCCAAGCCCGTCATAAATGCAGCTTCCGCGAGCGCACATTCCCACGTATTGCGATTTTCAGATCTGCCTACGCCGACGGATTGCGCAGCGAATTCTCCTGAAAAAACTTTTGGCCCCTTGCGATCATAATTGTCGTAGCGAGCAGCGTTTTTCAAAAACCATTCCGGCTTCATGTAGTAATGTTCGTCAATCAAATCCGCTTTCAAGCCGCGCAATTTTCCCCACAGAAAATCGAAGCGTTCGCCATCTGCGCTGGGGCCGGCGCTCGAAACTAATTTGATGTCTGGATATTTGGCTTTGAGCGCTTTGGCAAATGCTTCGTAGCGCGGAATGTAATCCGGTCCCCATTGTTCATTGCCGATGCCGATCATTTTCATATTGAACGGCGCAGGGTGTCCCATCGCGGCGCGTTTCTTGCCCCACGTCGAAACGATGGAGCCGTTCGCAAATTCGATCAGGTCAAGCGCGTCCTGAATGTATGGCTCAAGTTGGTCGAGGGGCGCGAGTTCTTTAGTATTAAATTGACACGCCATGCCGCAATTCAGAATTGGAAGCGGGTCGGCTCCCACATCTTCACACAACTGAAAATATTCAAAAAATCCAAGCCCGAAGGATTGAAAATAATCCGCTGGAGCGCGATCAGGATAGCGAGTTTTAAATTCTGTGTTCCAACGATTGACGATTAATTTTCGCTCCGCTGGATCACCGATGGTAGTCTTCCATTGGTAGCGCGTCGCCAGTTCGCGGCCTTCGACAATGCAGCCACCGGGGAAGCGAATAAAGCCCGGTTTCAAATCGGCGAGCAATTGCACCAGATCAGCGCGTAATCCATTCGGACGACCTTTGAAAGTATTTTTCGGGAACAGCGAAATCATATCCAGATCAACCGGAGTTTTCCCTTCCACAATAACGTTGAGTAAAGCTTTCGCTTCGTTCGCGGTCGCCTTGATGGTCGCGGTATATTTTTTCCAATCACCAGCGATACCATTTAATTTCGCTTGTCCAATTTTTTGACCGCTGGCATTGGTGATTTCGACCAATAAACCCAAAGGTGTACTGCCAGTATTGCGTGCCTGCACAGAAAAAATATAGACATCTCCCTGACGAATTCCAACACCGCGAAAGCCTTCATTTTTGACGCCAACACCTCCGGCAGAATCCGGCTTGATGTTTAGATAATGCTGATTATTGCTGGCTGATTCGCGCTCTAAAACCTGGACGGAGCCTTTGCCACCGCGTTCAATTTTCGTCCACACCATCATCGGCAGCGGAAATTCAAACGAGCGATTTTTGACGAGTTCGGCGTACATTCCGCCGTCTGCGCCAAAATTGATGTCTTCAAAGAAAACGCCGAACTGATTTGGACTGATGGTGGCTCCGGGCTTATCAACCTGCACGGTGATGGTTTGAGCGATGGAATTGATTGATGTAAAAGCAAGCAACAACAGAAGAGTGATGAGACGATTAATGTTCATAAGAAATAAAGTTTCATTTGTGACAATTTCGTTTAGAGTAAAACAAGTTTTGCGGATTCAATGAAACGGCAGTGTAGCGAATGAAGGGGCAATCTGTTAAGTGGCGCCGAAAAAAAACATTTTATGAACGACAAAAAAAACCTACTCTGGAAATACCGTATTGCGATGATCGCCTTTATTTTTGGGCTGATCGTGAGTGGTGTGACTGCGTTTCCGTTGCTTTGGGAGTTGAAAATTCTAACGTGGGTTTTAGGCGTGAGTGAAGCTGTTTCGCCGGAAGGCTACACGGGCTTACAGCATTGGATTTTAGTTGTCAGATGGGGACTGGAGGAAATGTACGGCAAATATCCATGGATTGCTTATGGCACGGACTGGCTGGCTTTCGCGCATCTGGTGCTCGCCGTATTTTTCATCGGGCCGCTGGTTGATCCGGTGCGCAATGGCTGGGTAGTTTATGCTGGATTAATCGCCTGTCTCGCAGTCATCCCGTTAGCGCTGATTTGCGGACCATGGCGAGGACTCCCGTTTTATTGGCAATTGATTGATTGTTCGTTTGGAATTTTTGGCGCGTTACGGTTGTTGTATTGTCTGTCTTTGACGAAGCGCATGAATCAGGTTTGAGAAAAGATAATTTCAAATTATCCGGGTAAAAAATCCTCGCGGATCGGCGAGAAAATATCCACCAGAATTACTTCTTCATCCAGCATCGTTGCGCCGTGCCAGCAGCCGGGCGGAATGTGCAGGATGTCTCCGGTTTGGGCGAGATGCTCTTCCTCGCCGATAAGGAAGCGCACACGTCCCTGCTCAACAAAAGTCATTTGTTCATGCGGATGATCGTGCGGCGTCGTGACGGTATGCGGCGCAAATCGCAGGCGACAAATCATCATCTTTTCACCAACAATCATTTGCCGTTCAATGCCGGGAGCAAGTTTTTGAATGGGAACTGACTCCCAATTTTGTAAGTGCATTTGAGAAAAATCTATGCAGGTAATTACGTTGATCGGTACAGTACACGGAGCAGTAGTGACGTGGTACCAGTTCGCTACCGCTCGCCGTACTGTACCGATCAACGACCAATTAGTTAGAAGTAAAGCTTTCCACCCAACTGAATCACGCGGGTTGTGACGCCACGCACGCCGCCGCCGATGGTTCCGAAGGTCTGAGAATTAAGACCCAGGTCAACTGTTTGCGGATCAGGATTGAAGTGATTGAATAGATTGAAAATTTCCGTGCGGAATTCAAAGCGCCGTGATTCGCCAAGTCTGAATTGTTTTTTGACGGAAAAATCAGTGTTAATGAGTCCTGGCAAGCGAATGGCTCCGGTACGTGGCGCAGTGCCAAAACGTCCAACTGCCGCAGTCACAAATGCAGAGGTATTAAACCATCTTTTCCAGGTACGTTGATCGCTGGATAAATTTGGTTCTTGTCCGGCAACTATATCTGTCCGTGAGCTTTTTCCTGTCGCAGTTGTGTCTACATTATTTCCGATGGAAGCAGGGAATCCCGACGCTACAGTTGCAATAGTAGAAACTTGCCAACCATCCAGAATCTGACCTTTAACACCGCGCAGACTTTTGAAAAAGGGAACGTCGTAAAGGACGGTCTGGACAAAGCGCTGTGTTTGATCAAAGCCGGAAATACTGTGTTCATTTGCCAGTTTGTAAATGTCCTGAATAGCGCCGATGTAAAATCCTCCGCCGACTTGTCCACCAATATCAGAAGGTCCTGACATGGCTTTTGACCAGGTATAAGCTGTCAGGAACGTCAAGCCTGTAGACATTCTTCTTTCAACTTTAACCTGCAATGCATTGTAATTTGAGTTACCGATGGATTTATCAATGCTCATCGAACGGGCATACGTCGTATTTGGGCGACGTGCGTTGAGCGCAGCCAAGCCCACAGTTTTCGGATCAACCAACACAATCGGTTGATTGCCCGGCAAGGTCACGATTAACTTCGTTCCCTTTGATCCAACATAACCGACATCAAGGACGATGCTGCCGGGAAGTTTTTTCTGAATGTTCAGATTCCATTGCTGAACGTAGCTGTCACGCATGTTCTGATCATTTGCAACCGTGAAGCTGAGTGCGCCAGCAGCAGAAGCACCATACGGATTCGAGGTAAAGTAATTCGGTGAACCCGCTAAATTGCCTGTGATTGAAGCGCCGCCGGTCGCTTGTGCGCCTTCCGCCATTGCAAAGTAAGCATTCGCAATTTCCGGGGTGTAATAGATTCCATAACCAGCACGCACTACCGTATCTTTGATGAATGATGGTTGATAAGCAAAACCAATGCGCGGGCCGAAATTATTACGATCCGGGGCAATCAATGATCTGCCATAAGCTGAAGTATTTGGAAAGGTTGTGATAGTTGGAATCACGCCATTAACTTCGATATTTGCCAACTGATCGTCGGTTTGACGCGGGCGTTGGAAAGCATCATAGCGCAACCCCAAATTGATCGTAAAATTGGGTCTGACTTTCCAATCGTCATTGGCGTAAACCCCTGTCCACCAATTCCAAAGCCTGGTGTGCGTGTCAACCGGATTGAGGCGGCTGCTTTTGACATAACCCAGCACAAAATCGGCGAGTGCGCTGCCCGTGTAAGTGCCATCAAAAGTCATGCTGCCACGTGGATCACGCGCCTGATCGAAGGTGATATTACGATCTTCAAGATCAGCGCCAAATTTCAGGAAATGTTTGCCGTGTTGCCATGAAAGCGCATCGGTGAATTGATATTGCTGGTTAGCGCGATCACGTGGCCCAATCTGGCGTTGCAAATCGAACACGCTGAAAGCGCCTTCGGGGCCATTAATACTGATACTTGGCGGCCCGTAATATTTGGCGGTATGCGCAATACCGGGCAGCCCCATCATGCCAGCTATATCGAAAGCCGGATCATTCGTTGTCCCGAAGATTTCTGATTCGCCGAATTTATGCCAGCCGCTGCGAAAATCGTTGATGACAGTTGATCCGAAAGTATGTGTCCACGAACCAACGAGGTTTTGTGAGCGGCCCAGGTTGTCGCGTTGATCGTGTCCCCAATATGGAATGCCTGCTTCAAAGGTATCGTTGAAAATATAGCGACCTGAAACGGTGTCTTTCGCTGAAAAATTGTGGTCAATGCGGGCTGTATAATTATCCTGTCGGCCCTGCGCACTGATGGGAGTATTGATGAAGTTATTCGCGCCTTGCACTGTATTCGGTGCTGCCACAAATTTCAGGAAAGTTTGAATCTGTGGACTGAGTTTAGCCTTCGGAATGATGTTGTTGACGATACCAACTCCGAGCGGGTCTTTCAGCACAATCGGTTTACCAGTTTTGTCTACCAGTGCACTAAAATCGCCATTGCGCATTGCTGTTGGCGGAACAATTCGCAGGCTCGGAGAAACGGAACTGACCTGCCGCCCTGATTCCCAGTTGAAGAAAAAGAATGTTTTATCTTTGCCGTCATAAAGGGCGCGTCCACCTTCGCCAAATCTTGGGAGCTTTACCGGGCCGGAAAAATTCGCGCCGTACTGATTGCGATTCAGGCGCGGTGGAGTCTCGCTCTTGCCGCCAATTGCATCATAAGTTTGCGAGAAGGCATCGTTACGATTGAACTCCCATAACGTACCGCGATATTGATTGCCGCCGCGTCGCGTGACGATGTTGACCTGTCCGCCGGGAGCGCCGCCGCTATCCGCCGAATACGTGCTTGTTTCAACTTTGAATTCTGCGATGGAATCAATCGAAGGCGAGAACGAAAATGTTTCGGCGTCGTGATCCATCGCTTCGATGCCGTCAATAAAAAAGCGATTGGCAGTGTCACGCGAACCGTTCGCTGACATTGCGGTCGAACCAAATCCTGCATCCGTTTGTCCAATCGAACCACGTCCGCGCCGCACTGTAATTGAACCCGGAGTGCCTGCCTGGACGCCTGGAATCAACTGTGCAAGCTGAACGAAATTGCGACCATTCAACGGCAACTCAACGATCTTCGCCGCATCAATGACGGTTCCGACCGTTGAGTTTTCGGTCTGCAATTGCAAGCTATTGGAAGTGACATTCACCGTATCAGTGACCGCACCGACTTCCATCTGAATGTCCTGGCGTAAGGTCTGTGAAACCTGTAATGTCAGCCGATCAATTTTCTTTGTTTTGTAACCCTGCAAAGAAATCGTTACTTCATAATCGCCTGCGATCAAAACTGGAAACGAAAAAGTGCCTGCTCCATCAGTCGCTACTTCACGGGTTGTGCCAGTAGCCAGGTTGACCACTTTGACATTCGCGTTGGTGATAACGCCGCCGCTCGCATCATTGATTGTGCCAACCAGTGTCGCGGAAGTTTGCTGGGCATAAAGCGCAACTGACAGTGCCAGCAAACCTAAAACCAGCATTACTTTTTGCGCCAGGTAACTGAACCCTGCTGATAAATTAACTCCTGGTTGGATAGCCATAGAATGACGATCTCTTTTCATAGAAACTTCTCCTTCTGAAATTAGCCCGTGGGCTAATAATTGAAATTTAGTGCCAATATTGTTCATGCCACTGCAGGCTCAGGTGTGAAATCGGCGAATTCGCCAGAGGTTGGTCTGGCTGCTGCATGAACTGCTGTGGTGTAAATCAAGCTCGGCATTCTGCCGACGTGCGTAATAATAAAATTGATTTTGCCCAGCAGTCAGAACCTGATTAAGATGAGTAGGTAGATATTATTTGTTCTAACCTGGACAATATAGTTATGTTTTATCTTGTTTGTCAAATTACAGATGAGGCCCAGACAATTCGGGAAAAGCTGTGATTCAGGCGTGACAGGCAGGCAGCTACCATGTAATCTTTCCTTTCCGCTTTGGAAACAAACTATCAGTACAAGCCCAAATTGAACGTAAGACTTAGCGCTATGGAACAAAATAATCCTGATACCCAGCCTGTTCGCCCAGGCGAAGAATTAGACGAAGAGAAACTGGGGAAATATTTGCGGGCGCATTTACCGGAAGAACTGACAGCGAATCAGGCAATGACGCTGGAGCAATTTTCCGGCGGACATTCCAATCTGACCTATCAGGTCACATTCGGCGCACATGAATTCGTCCTGCGCCGTCCGCCCGTGGGGCCGGTCGCCCCGACCGCGCACGATATGCCACGCGAATATCGCATGCTGGCAGCGCTCAATCCGGTGTTTCCGCTCGCGCCAAAACCCTATGTTTTATGTGAAGACGCCGCAATCATTGGCGTGCCTTTTTATTTGATGGAGCGGCGCAAAGGAATTATCGTGCGCCGCGAAATCCCGCTGGAAATTGGCGCTGAGCTGAGCCTGCGGCGGCGCGTCAGTGAAAGCCTGGTTGACACGCTCGCCGACCTGCACGCCGTTGACATTGAAAAAAATAGCCTCAGTCATTTAGGCAAACCCGCAGGTTTTGTAGCGCGCCAGGTCAAAGGTTGGGCCGACCGCTGGGAGCGCGCCAAAACCAGCGACATTCCCGCCTTCGATAAAACCGTTGCCTGGCTCAGAGCAAATATGCCCGCTGATTCCGGGCGACCATCTTTGCTGCACAATGATTACAAACTCGACAACGTAATGCTTGACGCAAATGATCCCACCAGAATTGTCGCGGTGCTGGATTGGGAAATGTCCGCGCTGGGTGATCCGCTGGTTGACCTCGGTTTGCTGCTTTGTTACTGGCCGCAAAATGGCGATTCAGAAGCGCGGCGTGAATCAATCAGTTCCGTTACCATTATGCCCGGCTGGTTAAGTCGCGGAGAAATCGTCGAACGCTATGCCACGCGCACGGGTAATGATCTTTCCAATATCGCTTTTTATGAAACACTGGCGCTGTTCAAATTGACAGTCGTGTGCCAGCAAATTTATTACCGTTATCACATTGGCCAGACGCGCGATGAAAGATTCGTGGATTTTGGCAAGCGCGTGGTGGGACTGGCAGAAGCCGCTTATGAATTAACGCAATCATCCAGCCGCGATTATGCGCTGAACCTGAATCTGGCCGGACGCCCACTGGACCTCGCATAGTTTTAGAACGGGTTGCCGATCAATGGATAGAGTGGCAAACCCGGTCGCTTAGGCGCGCCGGACAATAACGGG
>JANMKB010000542.1:0-4886 GCA_031371805.1 Blastocatellia bacterium
CCAAAAGGCAAAATGAACCCAGGCGCAGGCCAAAGATATTGGATGGCTATGCGCGGATTCTTACAAAGCAGTGATAAAGAAGTTCGCAGTTCGCGGTTCGCAGTTCGCAGCAAAGACAGTTCGCGGTAAACTGCGAACTGCGAACTGTGAACCGTGAACTGCGAACCGTGAACTGCGAACTGCGAACTGTGAACTTTTATGATTGTTATTGCCCATCGCGGCGCAAAAGCCGTCGCACCTGAAAACACTTTGCTCGCCTTTGAACGCGCCATGCAAATGGGTGCAGATATGATTGAGCTTGATTTGCATGCGACGCGTGATGGTCACGTAATCGTCATCCACGACGACAATCTGAGTCACACAACAAACTTGCACGGCAAAGTTGGCGAGATGACTTTAGCAGAAGTGCGTCGTGCTGATGCCGGCAAAGGCGAACGTGTGCCGACTTTATCGGAAACACTGGAACTGACGCGGGGTAAAATTCAATTGTACCTGGAAATCAAAGACCCAAAAGCAGCGGCGGAAACCGTGCGGATGGTGCGCGAGTTTGGCGTCAAAGACGAAGCCCTGCTCGCGTCTTTTGATTTAGAATTGATGAAAGAATTAGGTAATGAAATCAATGATCTTGCGTTTGGCTTAATTCTCGGCAATGCGACGCTCAATCCATTCGTGCGCTGGCGTGAAGCCTTTCCCGAAATCGCGCTGAAAAATTACAACTATCAAACGCTGTGCATGCAGGTGAAGCTTTGCTCGGCGCGGCTGGCTCGCAACATCAAACAACAAGGCAAAAAATTGTATGTCTGGACGGCAAATTCTGAGCGCGATTATCAAACCATGATCGAACGCGGCGTAGACGGAATTTGTACGGATACACCTGACCGCCTGATCACTTATCTTAAAAAGATGAAAAAGTTGTAGAGCCGTCAGTCAATTGATATTTACGCCAGATTTGCGTTACTCTTTGCCCGTTGTTCAGTCACACAACGGAACCAGCTAACAAGGGGGAATGATGAAAGCATTAATTATTTCGCTGGCAATTTTGACCGGCTCAGCCTTCGCACAAGTTACAATTCCAACGCAGGAACCAGCCAAACCGCAACCACTACCCAAACAGGAGGAACAGGAAGCTGAACAGGTTTTCCGCATTAATACAAAGCTTGTCCAAATTGATGCCGTCGTGACCGGCAAAGGCAACGCGCACGTTGATGATTTGACCGAAGATGATTTTGATTTATTCGTTGACGGCAAAAAACAACCGCTCACCTATTTCAAGCTCGTTAAGATGCCGGAAAATATTGCGCCCACAGAAGCAGGGAAAAAAGCTGATCCGAAAGCTCCCTTGCCGCCGACTTCCAATGCCATCAAACAAGTTGCGCCGGAACAGGTTCATCGTACCATCGCCTTTGTCGTAGATGATTTGGGCATGTCATTTGAAAGCACCTATTATGCGCGGGAAGGCCTGAAGAAATTTATCAAAACGCAAATGCAGGATGGTGATTTGGTCGCCATCATCCGCACTGGGAAAGGCCTCGGCGCGTTACAGCAATTCACAACAGATCGTCGTATCCTGAGCACTGCGGTCGAAAAGCTGACCTGGAACCCCATCAGCCGCGAGATGATGCCGCGCTTCGGCAATCAGGGCGCAACTCCGAATGAAAGCGATGAAGCAAAAGATTTCCGCGCGCGGTCTGATGAATTCCGCGAAACAGTTTTTACGGTGGGGACGCTCGGTGCGGTTAATTTTGTCGTGCGTGGTTTGCGCGAATTACCGGGACGCAAAATGGTCGTGCTGCTGTCGGATGGATTCAAGCTGTTTGGCAAAGACCGTGATAATACGCAGGTGCGCGATAATCTGCGGCGGCTCACCGACCTTGCCAATCGTTCGAGCGTCGTGATTTACACGATTGACACCAAAGGTTTGTTGACGCTCAGCCCCGGCGCAGCGGATGATATGAGCGGCGTGACGCCGCAGCAAATGACCGAACAGTTCAGCAAAGCCTCACAGGATTTATTTGATTCACAGGATGGCCTGGTTGCGCTCGCACGTGAAACAGGCGGTTTTGCCAATCTCAACAACAACGATGTGAATGTCGGTATCAACAAAATTATTAAAGATAATCAGAGCTATTACCTGCTCGGCTTTGATCCCGATGACGATCAGTTTGATCTTAAAAATCGCAATAAATTTCACGCGATTAAAATTAAACTGAAACGTCCGGGCTTACAGGTGCGAACGCGTTCCGGTTATTTTGGCGTCCAAGAAACGCTGGCGCGAGAAAAGCCAAAAACTCGTGATGAGCAAATTCTGAATGCGCTTTATTCGCCCTTCGGAGCGCGTGATCTTTCGTTGCAAATGACTTCGTTTTTCTTCAATACCGAAAAGGGCGGTTCTTACGTGCGGTCGTTACTGCATATTGATCCGGCGAATTTGAATTTTGTTGATGGCGCGAATGGTGAGAAGATTTTGAAGCTTGATATAGCGACTTTTACGTTTGATGAAAACGGCAAAGTGATCGAAAATCACGGACGTGGGTTTGATCTGAGGCTTGATCAGGCGCGTTATGAAATCGCGCAAAAACTTGGCTTCAATTACGACAACGACACGCCGATCAAAAAACCGGGAGCCTATCAATTTCGCGCTGTCCTGCGTGATTCATCCAACGAAAAGCTCGGCTCATCGGGGCAATTTATTACCGTTCCCGATCTGGCAAAAAATCGGCTGGCGCTGTCAGGCTTAGTGCTGATGGGTATCGCGCCAGAGACTCCTAACCCGGAAGCCAAAACTCCCGCGAATATGAACAATACGCAACCAACCCCAGCCGTTAGAAAATTTTCGCGGGGTGGAGCGATGCAATACGCTTCGGTAATTTTTAATGCGCAGTTTGATAAACAATCCAATCAGCTACAACTCACGATGCAAACCGAGGTTTATCGCGACGGCAAAGCAATTTTTCAAAGCCCTCCGCGTCCGGTTGAACTGGCCGGGCAAAAAGATATGAAGCGAATCGCATGTGGGGGAGCCTTACAATTGAATGGTCTTGCGCCCGGCGATTATTTATTGCACTTGATCGTTAATGATCCGCTGGCAAAGAAAAAATATGCGCAGGCTGAGCAGTGGATGGATTTTTCGGTGCGGTAAATAATCCATTGAGTGTTTGCGGAACTGTGGGTATAGCGGGCTGCCAGCCCGCGCTTGAGGTTTACGGCATGATGGTTTGCCGGAAAACTAAGCACCGCCAGCCTCAGCTTACGGGCTGGCAGCCCGTGCTACGAGGATTTTTCCTCCCGTTCCCCCAGCAACTGAAAAGCCAGCGCCGTCAAAAACACAAACACCACTGGCGCGAGCATCCACCAGTAATTTTTTAGCACTGATAAATCTTTGGCGTCCGCCAGCATTGTTCCCCAGCTTGCGCTCGGCTCCTGCACGCCAACACCCAAAAATGAAAGCGCGATTTCGGCCAGAATAAAGGTCGGCGCAGTCAGTGCGAATTGGGTCAGCAAAGGGGTGCGAATATTCGGCAAAATATGCCGCGTAATAATCCGTGCATTATTCGCTCCCAGCGAAATCGCTGAGGTTACATAATCTTTAGCCTTTTCTGCCAGCGCCAAATTGCGCGTCAGCCGTGCAACTTCAGCCCAGCCAACTGCCGCAAAAATTGTTACCATCATGAATGCGACCTGGCGCGGCGAAACACTGAGCGGAAAGGCCGCACGAAAAGCCAGAATCAAAATCAACGTCGGCAGGGACATCACAATTTCCGCCGCTCGCATCAGAAGCGAATCAATTACGCTGCCGAAATATCCTGCCACCGCGCCTAAAATCACGCCTGCTAAATAAGCCAGCAACAATCCAAGCGGCCCGATGATCAGCGAAATCTGTCCGGCATACAGCAATCGCGCCAGCACATCACGCCCCAGGCCATCCGTGCCAAGCAAATGTACTTGTGGCGAATTTTCCGCGACGCCAAACAGATGCCAGTTGGTTGCCAGCACGCCCAACAATTCATAATTTTCGTCGCGCACAAAAAACTTCAGCGGATACGTTTGCGAGTGATCTTCTTCATAAACAAACATCAGCCGATCTGTAATATTCGGGCGATAAATAAATGGTCGCAAGTGAAAGTTCTGTGCAGCAAAAAAGTGAACTTTCGTGGGCGGCAGAAACGGCGTGTCTTTGGCTTGCGAGCGATGATTATAAGGCGCAAGAAATCCGCCGAAGATAGAAAGAAAGTACATCCCAACCAGGATTGAGCAGCCGATCTGGCGACGAGTTATTTTGCCACTGATTGCACGGAGCTGACTGATTTTCACGATTTTCTGTGTTTCTCTGTTCTTTCTGTCTGATCTGTGGCTAAGCTTTTTCCCGCAAACGTGGATCAGCGAGCAAATGCAAAACATCCGCCAGCAAATTTCCGCCTAACATCATCACTGCCGCCAGCATCACCACGCCCATCAGGACGGGAATATCGCGCGTCCTCGTGGCATTCACCGCCAACTGTCCAATCCCGGGCCAGGCCATCACCGTTTCGACAATTACGGAACCGCTGAGCAGAGCCGCAATCGCATAGCCCAGTAAAGTTATCAATGGCGCAGCAGCGACACGTGCGGCATGCTTGCCAATCACCGCCCATTCGCTCAAACCTTTGGCACGCGCAGTACGAATAAAATCGGCGGATAAAACTTCCAGTAATCCGGCGCGCGTCTGCCGCAAATAAATTGCGGCGAGTGGCAAACTCATCACAATCGCAGGCAAAATCAAATGATGCCATCCATCCCATAAAGCAGCCATTGACCAGTCATCCGGCACATTCAGCGAACGCACATTGCCAATCGGAAACAATCCTGTCTGCGCCGCAAACACCAGCGCCAGAATTGCCAGCACGATG
>JANMKB010000543.1:0-4401 GCA_031371805.1 Blastocatellia bacterium
CGCGGGTCCTGGTCAGAAAAATGTGTCCCGATGTCGCCAAGTCCGGCTGCGCCCAGCAAAGCATCTGTAATCGCGTGGCTTAAACTGTCAGCGTCAGAATGCCCCAGCAATCCTTTGTCGAAAGGAATTTCGATTCCGCCCAAAATCAGTTTACGACCAGTCACCAGTTTGTGAATGTCAGTGCCGAGGCCAAGGCGGAAGCCGGAAACTGGTGGACGGAAGTCAGGCGTATTGTTAGTCACGTTTTCAGCCATTCGTTAGAAATTGGACATCAGTTTTTCTGCCAGCTTGAAATCTTCTGGCGTCGTGATTTTGAGGTTGTCAACCGAGCCTTCGACGATGGCAACCGGCTCACCTAATTTTTCCACCAGCAACGCATCGTCGGTCATAAACTCCGAAGGAAAATGCGCCGCACGTGCTTCCCTGTTGGCGCGCAACAGCAATTCATAGCGAAATGCCTGCGGTGTTTGGGCGCGATAAATTTTCCGGCGGTCGTGGGTCCGCGTAATCAATCCGGCCTCCACTTCTTTAATTGTGTCGGTCACGGGGAGCGCCAGAATTGCGGCTCCGACTTCACGTGCGCGATTAATCACGGCGGAAATTTGCGCTGTCGTGACGAAAGGACGAACCGCATCGTGAACGACTACGATTTCCGGGGAAAGTCCGGCAATCGCTTCGAGCGCATTAAAAATTGAGTCGCCACGTTCTTTGCCACCCGGCACCAAATGAAAGGGTTTGCGAAATTCGCGCTCAGAAATTGCGCCGCCAAATTCAACAATTTCACTCGCGGATAAAGCTACTGCGATGGCGTCAATCTCCGGGCAGGTTTCAAATCGCAACAGCGTGTGAAAGATGATTGGGATCCCGGCTAACGGAAGATATTGTTTGGGAATTTGCCCACCGAGGCGAGTACCAACCCCGGCAGCAGGAATGATGGCGACATTCATAAATGTAGTTTCGAGTTTCGGGTTGCGGGTTTTGCGTTTCGGGTTTCGAGTCTTTGGATTACAAATAATTTGTTGGTAACGAACTACTTTTCTTCCTCGAAACTCAAACCACGAAACGCGAAACTGTAAGACAAAACCCGAAACTATTTTAAGACTCAATCGGTTGTGTTGCCGCACGCGGTGGACGGAAATCACGCGCTTCACGCGGATAATCTCGTTGCTCACGCGGGTCAGGTTTTTGATTGTCTTCGGCGCGTCCGAAAATCATTTTTCCTGCCGTTGTCTGCAACACGCTGGTCACGATCAGGTCAACATTTTTACCAATCAGGCGACGAGCATTATCAACCACGACCATTGTTCCATCGTCGAGATAAGCAACGCCCTGATTGTATTCCTTGCCTTCTTTGAGGACGAATACGCGCATCGTTTCGCCGGGCAGAACGACGGGTTTCAGCGTGTTCGCCAACTCGTTAATATTCAGCACGTCTACACCGCGCACGTGCGCAACTTTGTTAAGGTTGAAGTCATTGGTCACGATGGGGGCATTCAATAATTTGCCTAGTTCAATCAGCTTCAGATCAACTTCTTTCACATTGGGGAAATCGCCTTCCCAGACCTGCACCTCAAGATTGCCGTTTTTCTGAATGCGCTGCAAAATGTCCAGGCCACGCCGACCACGATTCCGTTTCGCGCCATCCGAAGAATCCGCAATCTGTTGCAACTCGCGCAACACAAATTCCGGGATCAGAATGATGCCGCCGAGAAATCCTGTTTCAGCAATGTCCGCCACGCGCCCATCAATGATGACGCTGGTATCAAGAATTTTGAAGGTTGTTTTTGTTGCTGTGCGATCCGTCAGAATCCCGCCCAAAGCCCCCAAATCAAGATACTCCCCTTTCGCCGCGCCAACCATCAGCCCCACGTAAGCCATAAATAAAGTTAAGGCCACGGTCACAAAGGATTGAATTGAACTGTCCCATTTTTGCGCCGAAATTAAGAAGCCAATCAGGGCCGCGCCGATAATTCCCAAGGTCGAACCAATCGCCGCGCCAATTAAGGTTTTCAAGGTTGCTTTACGAATTCTCAATTCAAATAAGATAACTCCAACGGCAAAAAGCAATCCCACGAAAGCTGAAAGAACTGCGGAAGAAACGCCCAATTGATTAGCAAAATTTGCTGGAACAGGTTGGATCAAAAAACCTGCCCCGACCAATATCAAGACAAATACTGCTCGAATAACGATGATGTCTATAGCCATATATCCTCTGCATGAATTAAGCCTCCTGATGAGGAGATAATTTTAAGGTTGTAAAGTTATGAACCAGTTGTAAGTAAAATTAAGCTCTTTAATAATTTAACGAGTATGAAAACGGCTGAATTGTAGCACAGGGCTGTGGCAATCAGAATAGCGCGTCCAGTGCCTCGACAATTGACCTGACCCCAATGATTTCCACGCGGTCATCGCTTTCCAGGCCGCTCATATTATTTTGTGGAATGACGGCTCGCCTGAATCCCAGCCGCGCCGCTTCGCGCAACCGAAAATTGGCCTGTGAAGTCGCGCGAACTTCACCCGCCAAACCAAGTTCTCCAAAAACTATCGTGTGCGGATTAATAGGAATATTACGAAAACTTGACACGACTGCCGCGACAATTCCGAGGTCGGTGGCCGGCTCATCCAGCGACATCCCACCGACCAGATTGACGAAAATGTCATCGCCCGACATCATCAACCCGACGCGCTTTTCCAGCATCGCCACCAGCAGCGCAACACGATTAATTTCAATCCCCTGTGTCGTGCGGCGACCGGTTCCATATTTTGAAGAACTGACCAGCGCCTGAATTTCCACCAGCATCGGGCGCGTCCCTTCCATCGCGGCCAGCACCGCCGAACCGGAAACTCCCAGCGGTCGTTCGCTCAGAAACAATTCCGAAGGATTGGGCACACCGACCAAACCCTGTCCGGTCATTTCAAAAATTCCAAGTTCATTCGCCGCCCCAAACCGATTTTTTGCCGCCCGCAAAATCCGATGATTGTGATAACGCTCGCCCTCAAAATAAAGCACCGTATCAACAATGTGTTCGAGCGCTTTCGGCCCCGCGATGCTGCCCTCTTTGGTGATATGACCGATCAGAAAAACCGGCACGGTCAGATTTTTGGCGAGCAATAAAAACTGTCCGGCGGCTTCACGGACTTGTGAGACTGAGCCGGGCGCAGATTCGATTTTTTCGGAATAAACGGTCTGGACGGAATCTACGATAATGGCGCGTGGTTCCAGCCGATTGATTTCGTCAAAAATTTTCTCCAGGTTCGTTTCCGCCAGTAAAAACAGGCTGTCCGGGTTCAAGCCTAATCTTTCGCCACGCAATTTTATTTGCCGTTCGCTCTCTTCGCCGGAGATGTACAAAACCTTGCCATATAATTTGCTGAGCTTATCCGCCACCGCAATCAGCAGCGTTGATTTGCCGATGCCCGGAGCGCCGCCGATCAAAACTAATGATCCGGGCACGATACCTCCGCCGAGCACGCGGTCAAATTCTTCGATACCCGTGACTTCGCGGACATCAACCTGCGTTTCGATTTCTGCAAAGGAAACCGGATGAGCATCGCGCAGCTTCAACCCCGCCCGCGAAACAGTTGTCTGATGACTGCCCACAGCGCGTTCGCGTTCTTCGACATAAGAATTCCACGCGCCGCAATCGGGACATTTCCCCAGCCATTTACGGGACTGCGATCCGCATTGCTGACATGCATAAACTGTCCGGGCGGGTTTGTTTGCCATAATTGCATTGTACTGAGGTTACGATTTAAAAAGAAAGATCAGGACAGAAAATCTGCAGTTGTCGCAAACCTCATCCCACGTTCGCGCATTTCCTCCAAAAATTTCTCCGCATAATTTTCAAAGCCCGGAATATCACTTGTGGCATCCGTCAGGAAAACTAATTTTGCGATATATGCCTGATCCGTCAGGTTGTCGGCAATGTCGCGGACAGTGTTGGCGACGCAATGAGTTCGCGCTTCACCAGCAATGCCGACGACATCAGATTGTTCTAAAGCTGTCAGTAAGCGTTGATTCAAGTTGGTCGCGGCATCGTCTTCGTCAACCACATCAGCTTTAATCGCAGAATAATGTTCCGTCAAAAGATTGCTGCCTTTGTTGATGTAATTCACCACTTTAAAAGTTGCTTCCCATTCCTGCAACGCGGCAAACAGTTCCGGTGCAACCGCTTGTCCGCGTGAACCAATCAAACAATGCGGAGGCCAGATCGTTAGCTGATAGCGTCCGTTTTGCGCAAGCTGGCGCACATAATTTATGGCCCGCTCCTGCCATTCAGGTTTCGTCGCCTGCCAGCTTCCGGCCTCGACTTCGGCTACACTGATTTGGGTAAATGGCGCGGGATGCTGACCGGAATTGTCCTGCCAGAAAATCGGATTCGCAATATGGACAAAATGGTG
>JANMKB010000550.1:0-2397 GCA_031371805.1 Blastocatellia bacterium
GAAGAAATCGCCAGCGAAACGACGGCAACGGCAGCCTGGTTTTTCAATTTGGATTGACCTGGGAGTGCCTGGGAGCGCATACGGCGCGTGTGCGAAAGGCGCGTGCCGTCGCTTTTCCGGCGACTGTTGATTTGCTGGCAGGCATTGATAGACCGAAATTATGCCGCGATGCTCAGTTGCGACACAAATTCATCCATTGATTTACAGATAACGGCATGCCGTTGTAAGGAGCGCAGGAAAGCAGCGTCATTGAGATGATTCAATTTGGTAAAAACTGTTTCCGCTTTAGCTCCAAAACGTAGTTCCAGCGTGTCCGCAATCGTTGTCTGTAATGACTTGATTTGTCCCTGCTCAAGTCCCTGCTCAAGTCCCTGCTCAAGTCCTTTCTCAAGTCCTTTCGCCTCACCTATTCGTTCCCAACTTGTCACGTATTTTTTTCGCTTCATACTTTCTTCTTCTTTTTCTATTGTATCCGTTAATTGTTCTTCTAATTCTGCGGGTAAAGTCAGTACCCAGTCAATGAACCGCAGCAATTCTGCGATGTGCTTTTTGGTGATACCGCGTCCGCGCATCAAGCGAATCAATTGCAATTTCGCCTGCATCCTTTTCTGTGGTGCGCGTCTGGTTTCTAATGCTCGCAAATGCGCCAGAACCACTAGGGCAAAAGGATTCTGGCTGCGTTCCAACTGCCTGAGTTTAGCACGATAATCCAGCAGCTTAATGGTCGGGAATTTCAGCCGCAGTCGGTTTTTGTTCCTTTATTTTTTTGCTTCATTGCGCATGTAAGCCGCAAGACAACAACAGCAATAAAATCAGGATGCTGATGATTTTTGTTCGCATAGGCTGAGGAGTGATTCGCTACAATCGTTTCAAGACAAACAACGTAATGTCATCATACTGCGGCGCCGCTCCGGCAAAGCGGTCTACTTCATTAAAGATTTTTTCGACGATGACTGCGGCGGATTCGTGGGCGATGCCGCGGACGAAATCGGCTAAGCGTTGTTCGCCGTATTCCTCTTCTTTGATGTCCTGCGCTTCGGTTACGCCATCCGAAAAGAGGGCGATGATGTCGCCGGTCTGCGCGGTAAAACTTAGTTCTTCATACGACTGGATGGGAAACATGCCCAGCGGAGTTCCGGTTGCTTTGATCCATTCCGCTTCACCATTGGCGCGTAACAACAGGCAATCAGTGTGACCGGCATTGACATAAACGCATTCACCAGAAACCGGGTCAATTTGCATCAGGACTCCGGTCACATATTTATTCGAGGGCGTCGTGGCATACAACAAATCATTGGTATGCGCTGCCAAATCGGTGAGCGATGGCAGCCGACCGAGTAGCGCGCGCATGGTGGCCTGAATGTTGCTCATTAAGAGCGAAGCCGGTAATCCTTTACCGGAAACATCGGCGACACAAATCAAATGAGGGGCGGTGTTTTTGGGAGCAGCAACCGGAAGTATATCGTAATAATCTCCGCCGCATTGACGTGCCGGGCGATTGCGTGCCGCCAGATCAAAATTGTGTAAATGCGGCAGCGCCGCCGGAAAAAGTGTGGCTTGGATACTTGCCGCCAATTCCAGTTCCTGTTCGATTTTTTTGCGCTGGATTGTTTCTTTGATGAACCAGGAATTGTCGAAGGCGACTGCCGCCTGGGCGACAAGGCCAGCCCCAAATTCTAAATCCGCTGCGCTAAAATCAAGCTTGCCCAAACGTGCACCGAGGATGACGAAACCACCACTGGTATTGTCGTTGGAGCGAATGGGGAAGATCAAATGACCCTGCTGATTAATGATGTGATCCCTGAAATCGCCTGCCGGAAAATTCGCAATGGTTAAGCCTTCCGGGACTGTCTCAATTAAATTTTTACAGTCTTCGAGGTGGTTTAATTTGATCCCTTTTTGCCGGATAACAATTTGATGTCCATCTTTCCAAACGGCGACAGCATATTTCCGCACCGCCCAGCGACCAGCTAAGGTCAGCGCGAGTAACTGCGCGATTTCTTCCGGTTCAATGGCCGAAGTCAGACCGCGCACAAGGTCAAGCAGAGCGCGCAATTCCTGGACTTTTTGATCAAGGTCCAGATTGAGTTGTCGCGCTTCGGCGTGCGCGCGTGCGTTATCAATACCGGTTGCCGCAAGGCCGAGCAGGGCATTGATAAACTCAATTTCTTCGGGATCAATTTCGCCCCTCGCCGGACGCCCCAGCCCTAAGTATCCGGCAGGTGTGGCTTCATTACCAATCGGCAAAATTAAATCAATGCCGGCTTCACAGGCAAAATCAGGAATGAAGACTTCCCCGGCTCTCATTTTGGGTAAACCGCGGACTAAGGCAAGGCGAAGCTCCGCATCTTTGGCAACTGCAATCAGCCCTTTTCCAACGACAAGTCGTCCCATGAC
>JANMKB010000561.1:0-5663 GCA_031371805.1 Blastocatellia bacterium
GGCCCGCTCCTGCCATTCAGGTTTCGTCGCCTGCCAGCTTCCGGCCTCGACTTCGGCTACACTGATTTGGGTAAATGGCGCGGGATGCTGACCGGAATTGTCCTGCCAGAAAATCGGATTCGCAATATGGACAAAATGGTGCGAGTCTAAGGTGACGTGAATTTCATCCAGGCGAGTATGAACGCGCCGAATCATTTGTGCCAGCCGCCGCATATCGTGTTCGGCGTTGGGAACATACAAGGCTCCGGCGGGGTCACAAAAATCAATTTGCGGATCAATAATCAACAGGGTCTGCTTCATTTGTGAAATCCTCGTGATAAATTCGCCTCAACTATCAACTATCAATTGTTAATTATCAACTGCTTTTATGGCTCTCTTCGATTCCATCAACCAAATGAAAGACGCCGAGCGCGGGACAACGCGGCGCAGATTTTTGATCGGCGGCATTGCCTCGGTCGTGACGTATTTTGGCTATCGTTTATGGCGCTTTCGAGCGCGTCCAGTAACCAATCGTGCCACAAAATTCATCACGCCCAATGCTGATTTTTACACGATCTCCATTGACGAAGGATTCCGACCCACCATCAGGCTTGAGAACTGGCGACTGGATTTTGTGGTCGCAGGTAACCCGGCTTTTTCGCTGCGCTATGATGAATTGCTCCAGCGGGAAAATCGCCGCGTATACAAAACTTTTATGTGCGTTGGTAACGAAGTCGGCGGCCCGGCGCTGGGCAATGCCGAATGGACAGTCACGCCGCTGGCCCCGCTTATTAATCAGGCTTTGGGTGCGGCGTCACGCGAAAGTTTACGCGTCATTTTTCACGCGCTCGACGGATTTTATTCCAGCGTGCCATTGGACGTAGCCCTGAGCGAACATGCCTTCATTGCGTGGCAAATGAACGGCGAAAATTTATCGCTCCGGCACGGCTTTCCGGCGCGTGTTTTGTTGCCGGGAAAATATGGCATGAAGCAACCGCGCTGGCTCAGCAAAATCGAAATCGCGGCTGCTCCCTGGTTCAAAGGCTATTGGGAAACACGTGGTTATTCAGATTCCTGCGACATCAAAATGACGGCGCGGATTGATTACGCGATGAAACAATCTGGCGGCAACTGGCTCATCACCGGAGTCGCTTTTTGTGGAGCGCAACCGGTTCGACAGGTCGAAATTAGTTTTGACGAAGGCCGAACGTGGCAGGCAGCAAAAATTACCAGCGATAAATTTTCGGAGGCTTGGGCCAGTTGGGAAATAACCTGGCAGCCGGAAAAAAGTGGCGAAGTTATTTTGTCAGCGCGTGTCATTGATGCCCGTGGAAATCGTCAAAGCGAAGGTAACAGCGGGAGCTTCCCGTCCGGTTCAAGTGGATTACATCGGGTGATTGTGAACGTTTGAGATAATTAAAAAATATTTTCTCATCCACGAAGCCACCGAAGGGACACGAAGAAGAGCGACAGGGCGAAAGGGCGACAGGGCGACAGGGCACACAGAGCGCATAGGGTTTTCACGCGCCCCATCGCCCCATCCCCTTTCACCGTTTCGCTCTTCGTAGCTTGCGATTCGGGAAATTTATTGTCATGTTCATCGGCATGCTGCTCACAATTTTGCTCGCTTCGTTGCTGCTGACCCTGGCATTAGGATTTTATGTCATCATCACCGCGCCTGACGAAGCGATCAATCGCACCTTTGCCAGCTTCATCGGCCTGATGACCTTGTGGATCATCAAGGACATCGCGTTCTGGGGCTTTCACAAAGATAATGACAACGTTGTCTGGTGGGGCATTCTCAGTTTTGCGATTGGTATTGGATTACAAATAGCGCTGCTCCTTTTCGCCGATATATTCCCGGAAAATTCGCCACCGCGCTGGCCTCGTTTACTTCTTTTCGCTGCGCCACTCATCGTTTTGTTCCCGCTACTGTTTTCGGGTCTGATGTGGGAACACATTGGCTTTGTGAATGGAAATTTCAGCATTAAGCTCAGGTTGTCAGCGTACATTTTCGGCTTTTATAATTTTGTTTTACTCGCGACGGGAATCGGGCAGTTAATCCGCAAATATCGCAAATACAAAGGCACGCTTTGGGGACAACAATTAGCCTCGGTAATCCTCGGCGTTATTACTACCGGAGCGTTAATTGTTCCGGCGGGAAACTTACTGCCCGCAGTTGGAATTTATACCTTGTTGCCATTTTCTTCCGTGTTCATCGTGTTGGGAACGCTGATTTACGCGTATGCCATTACGAACTTTAAACTTTTTTCCGTGCAAACCGCGCTGGCGCAACTCCGACTGTTTCCTGTCACTTACAAAATCACCATCGCAGTTGCTTTAACCAGTTTCCTCGGTTTTTTTCTGCTCCAGGTTCCGGTGGCAATCTGGGCCTTCAGCCGTCACGATCCGGGGTGGGGAAAGTTTTTAGTTTTTGCGCCGATTGCCAGCTTGATTCCATCGCTGATTTTGATCCTGGTGATCGTCAAAATATTGTCCCGGCCATTGCGCAACCTGACGGAGAAAACATTGGAGGTTACGCGTGGAAATTATGGAGCGCAGATTGCCCTTTCATCCAATGACGAATTGGGCGTGCTGGCACGCAGTTTTAATTCGATGAGCCAGCAAATGGCGGAAGATATTGCGCGGCTCAGAGAAATTAATCATGCCCTGATTCGGACTGAAAAATTAGCCACTGCCGGAACGCTGGCTGCCGGAGTCGCGCACGAAGTCAATAATCCGCTGGCGTCAATTTCGTCGCTGGTGCAAAGCTTATTGGGCAAAGCTGACAACGAGCGAGAACGTGAAACGCTGCGGACAATCCTGACGCAAATCACGCGCATCACAGGTGTGTTACGCAGTATGATGGATTTTGCGAAACCGCAATTGCCCAGCACAGTCCCCGCTGATTTGAACCAGATTATTAACAAAAGTATCGAACTAGCCAACTTTGACAAGCAGTTCAGGCAACTGGAAATTCACCTGAATTTAAGCCCTGACTTACCATTGCTTGCGCTTGATGCTGATCAAATCCAACAGGTATTTTTGAATTTGCTGCTCAATGCGCGTGATGCAATTGCGGAGGCGCAGCCCGACGACGCAGCGGGTGCAATTATCATTAGTACGCGCCGTGACAAGCATGAAATTCTGGCGGAGATTACCGATAATGGCATCGGCCTTAAAGCGGAAATTCTGGAGCGCGTCTTCGATCCGTTTTTCACGACCAAACCCGGCGGTAAAGGAACAGGCCTGGGCCTCGCAGTCAGCCACAGCATCGTAGTCGCACACGGCGGCCACATCAGCATTACGCCCCAAATAAAAGGGACAATAGTCACGGTGGCTTTTCCTGGTTAAATGAAATGCCAGTTGGTTAAGTACCTGAAGCCAGGAACATTGCCGCAAGCCGGAGTGATCCGCATTCTTCGATACCAAGGCTAAATATTACTTCCTTGATGTCTCATATTTCACTGAAGTACTTCCGGCTTTTTACAAAGGAACTGCTCTCACTGCAAGTTACTAAATATCTGAGTACAGTTGAGTTTACCATCAACCATTAGCTCATTTCGTTTCTTAATGAATCATCTGGAGATGCTTTTCTTATCTTTCATTTACTCTTCAATCGGGAAGACTTATTTCTTTACAGATAAATTCATAACAGGGACCATCATCAAAAACAATGACCAGATGTTTATACTCTTTCTGTTCTTTAGATATACGGTTCAAAACTTCGCTCTTCCATTCTGATTGTTCAAACTCCACAATTTTCTCGTAGGCATTCTTGATAAGGAAGACATCAAGCGCATATAGGTAGGTACACTTAAATGCCACAATATCGGTGAATAGAGTTTTTATTTGAACAGTTTCTCCGTTTTCTTCATTCTCCTAATCACAAACTAGACTACATTGCCTTCCTGGGAGGATGTTCAGTATCGGTGAGGATAACAAAAGTCCTGACGAAAATGGAATTTTGTATAGATTCTTAATCATGATCCTGGCAGAATGTAACGTATTCCATACAACATTAGTGCGTTGTATGGTCATTCTTTAAAACAGCTAAGAGGTAGTCACAGGCGGCTTCTTCGTTATCGAATCGTCTCTCATTTGATCTAATACTTTTCTCAGAATAATAGACACACCATTCTCCATACCTTTCCTCTAAAACGTATTTCTCAGTTGGTAGGCCGCCTTCCAAAGAGTAAGTCCGAGGGTCAAATTTCAATTTCTCTAAATATTCTTTTAGTAATACTTTGTTCATCCGAAAGTTTGAGGGAATAGAGAAATAAGCTCATCGTCAGTTGGGTTTTGTATATTGACCAGTCGCATTAATACAACCGCAAGATGCTTAAAAATAGCGTCACAAGAACTAATTTCGCTGTGGGCAGAGTGACTAATCACGAACTCACCGGCAACTGTCCCAAACTCTTGGTGCGCCAGAAGAAGCCCCTTCTTCACAGCTTCGCCATATTCCACTGGTAGCCCAACATAAATTTGCTCAAAAGGACTTGCCAGTGAAGTAGTCATCGCGCGGTCTTTGGACGAGTTACAAAAGATAGCTGTTTTCAACTCGCTATTTGAAGATGGACGATATTCACATCCTAAAAGACCATACATAGAGCGAGGGCCGAGAGGAACTAAAACTTCTACGGCGGCTTGCGTTGGCATCTTAGGTTTGTATTTTGCTGATAAGTTAAACTTCAAGATATCTTCAGGAAAGCTACAGGCATCTGGCAATTCATCTAACCAGATACGCGCCTGACGATATTTTCCAAGATCAAACTGTTTCATTTAATCCCCCAATAATTTTTGAACCCAGTACCAAATATTAACGGGTTACTTTGTATCACACTTGGATGGTAGACACTAAACGGAGAAACTTGGTATTTCGTAAGTGCAGCTAAATGGGCGGCCCCTGGAGACATCCCATTTTTCACAAGCGTGGCTTCTGCAACTTCGTGTAAATAGAAATTTGCGTCTGCACCAGTAACTGTTTCCCCCACAGCGGACTGTAGCCTAGCTACCATTGCAGCATTACCAGCATCGGCCTCAAAAGTCCCAAGGTGTTTTTCTACTATTCCAAGCCCTTTTTCGGTAACTCTTACTACTAATAAATCACTTGCAGTAGTAGCAACCTTTGTAGTGGCCACCGCTACACCACTTGCCCCCGCCGAGGCTGCCCCCTCAGATAAGCCCAGCGTGATAATCCCGGCTCCATCTCCCATCAAAGAGCCGCCGATTGCACCGAGCGCACCTCCAACTAAATCACCTATCGGGCCGCCTAATGCTGCACCAACAAACTGCCCTGGCATAGAATCCACCGCATCCGAGTTGGCCCAACGATGCGTTCCATCAGGATTCAACTGATGTTTACAAACAACGCAGGTATTTGAAGTAGGATAGATAAAAGGCTTTGATTGATCAAAAGCGACGATTTCCCAATTGTCAGTAGCATCAGCATTACTGAGTGTATAGCCATCTACCCATTTATACCCATTTACATATCCCTCTATGGATCTATGCTGGAGCCAGAGCAAACCTGTTGGATCAGTAGTAAAAGTAGGACGATTACCACAATACGCATAGCCATTCCAGCTTTGCGGCTCAGCGGTTGCAGCGCCAATGCCATCAGGATCAACGCTCGTGAATCTGCCCTGTACGCTCGACAGATACCGCGCCTGCGCAAAGTC
>JANMKB010000570.1:0-7156 GCA_031371805.1 Blastocatellia bacterium
TGCCAGATGCGCCATAAACAAATCGCGCACCGCCCAACGCGAAGGATTGTTTGGTTGCTTGTCTACGCCAACGCGAAAAAATGTCAGTTGATAGCCAAAGCGATGCCCATCTTTGGCGGCGAGATTTCCGGTGTAATACCACCATTCAATTTTGTAATCGGGATGACTGGCATGATCGCGGCGGAAATCAAATTGATAGCCGGGCAGCGCCTGTTTCCAGACGTTCTCAGCAAAAACCAGCGACAAACTACAAACCAGCACACAGCCCAAAACGATCAATCCCAACCTTTGATTTTTACTCCGACTTGTGGCTTTCGACTTCTGACTTCCCATCATAATTATTCCTCTGCCACTTGTTCGGTCGCTGATAATTTTGCAGCGCGTGCGGCTGGATAAATTCCTGACAATGCCGTCGCCAGCAAAATCAATATGGACGATTGCACCAAAAACAGGACAGGTAAATGAAACTGAATCGTCCAGCCAAAGCTCTGTACATTGATGACGTAAATCAGCACCAGCGAGAGTAAGATGCCAACCACCAGGCCAATACTCTGACTCACACCACCGATTAACGCGGCTTCGATCACGACCATTTTTCGGATTTGTTTTTTGTCCGTACCGATCAGACGCAGCATAGCGATTTCTTTGCTGCGTTCGAGAATCAAAGTCAGCAACGTACTGGCAACACCGAGAATCGCGACAAAAATTGCAATGACTTCCAGCCCGTAAGTAATCGCAAATGTGCTGTCAAAAATTCGCAAGACTTCCTGGCGCAGGGCTGCGTTTGTGTAAATCAGCACCTGATATTTGTCACCGAGCGCGGTTAAAATTTCAGTGCGGGTTTGGTCGTGACTGACTCCCTCACGCAGGTAAATCGTCAGGCTGGTTGGCAATTGTTCGCCCCAGTATTTGGCGAATGTGCCACGATCCAGCACGACAATTCCGCGCTCACTGGAATAATCATAATAGATTCCCGTCACGCGAAAACCGGCTTCGCCTTTTGGTGTGTTTAGTCGCACTTCGTCGCCAATATTTTTGTTTCGTTTGATGGCAAAACTTTCAGAAACTAAGACGTTATTTGTGCCAATCGCCGTGTGCATCGCGGCTCTGGCCTCGTCGATATTACGTGGTTGTTTGAATTGCAAATGACCGTAATTTAGCAGGACTTCAAAATCGCCCGCGCCGAGTGTAATCAATTCGTCTTCATAAGGAAGATCAAAATTACGAAAACGATCTATCGCCGCAACCGCCGGATGCCTGGCAATGATGCTTTGCACTTCGGGCGACACAGTGGCGTCAACGGTAATGTTGGCGCGTGTGGCGGGACGCAAATATAAATCCGCCCGCAGGGTTTGCCCGATCCAGTAATCAACGGTGGTGCGGAAGCTGCCGATCATCACGGCAATCGCTACCATCATCGAAAGGCTAATCGCCAAAGCAGCGACGGAAATGGAGAGGCGCGGAATCGCACCGGCTAAATTTGCATTGGCGAGTTGACCTTCGATTTTAAAAATTCGCGTGAGTAATTTTTTGCTCACACGCGTCAGCATAAATAACACGATCGGCACAATTAAAGCTGCGCCCACGACGATGAATAATGCTGCCGCATAACCAAAAAACGGCAAATTCCCGATCGGTTTTAGTTGCGCCAAAACCCAGGCAAGAGCTAAAAAAATAAGCGGCGCGATGAAAGATATTTTGCGCAGGCGAAAGCGCGAGTCTAAACGATCATTGCTGCGCATCGCGGCGGTCGGCGACACGCGTGAAGCTTCCAGCGCAGGCATTGTCGCCGCCAGTAACGACAATGGCAAACCAATGCCAAAGGCGATGAGAACGTGCTGAAAACTGAGCGATGGAGGCGCAGCGGCTACTGCAATATAAAGTGAATTGACAGTAGTTGCCGTGAGCTTGATTGCGCCAAATGATAACAAGCGTCCAAGCGCCAAACCAAGCGCACAACCAGGCAAAGATAATGCGGCGGCTTCGGCGGCAAACAGGCCGAGAATATTTTTGCGTGTGACGCCCAGGGCGCGTAATGTACCAATTTCTTCGCGGCGTGTAATGACCGAAATTGAGACCGTGTTGTAAATCAAAAATAAGCCGACAAGCAGCGCGATATAGGAAAGTGCGGTGAGGTTAAAGTGGAAGGCTGCCAGCATTTTTTCAACCTGGCGACCACGCCGTGCAGGACGCTGGACATGCAAACCTTGCGGCAATTTTTGTCTGATGATTTTTTCAGCTTCGTCAATGTTGACGGTATCGCGCAAGCGCACATCTACGCGATCAATGCGGCCCAAACGATTGAACGCCCATTGCGCGGCGGCAATATCCATCAGGGCAAAATTGCCATCAAGAGCACGTGCCGCGCCTTCGTTTTTCAGAAGGCCGCGAACAGTTATTTTTTCCGCTTTGTCACCGAAAACTATTTCACATTGCGAACCAACCTGGAGCGCGTGGGCATTGGCAAATTTTTCGGTGAGGATGATGGAGTGCGGATCGGCGATGAGCGAAAGAAATTCTGTGGGCTTAAATTGTTGCTGCGCTTCGGCCTGCAATTTGTAATCACGAATTGCGCGATCACGCAAAATATCTACGCCTAAAATGCGGAGCGTTTCTTTTTTGTGATCGGCGATTCTGACTTGTGCATCGCCTTCAATAAGCGGACTGACAAATCCGTATTGCCGCAACCAGCCAAGCTGGTTCAATTGCATTTCATCAAGGCCTAAACCAGCCCCCGTAATTTCCAGCGAAGTTTTGCCGGAGACCGCTTCGATTGCTGCCTCAAACCCGCGCACAGAGCTTGCGTTGGTAAGCTGGATCGCAATCACCACCGCAATGCCCAGCGCGATGCCTGCAATTGTAGTGGTGGAGCGCAAACGCTCATTCAGTAACTGGCGGAGAATAAATTGACGAAAGAGACGCATAACTTACAAGCTTTTGATTTGTTCACGCTCAATCAATCCATCGCGGAGGTAAATAATTTTTTGGGCGGCGTCGGCGGTTTCTCTGGCATGTGTCGCCAGCAAAATTGTGAGCTTCATGGTGCGATTTAATTCGCTGAGCAGGTGCAAAACTTTCGCGCCATTTTCTGAATCAAGGTTTCCCGTTGGCTCATCGGCGATGAGCAAAGCCGGGGCGTGAATGATGGCGCGGGCAATCGCGGCGCGTTGCATTTCTCCACCGGAAAGCTGTTGCGGAAAATGATTGAGGCGATGGCTCAGCCCAACCTCGGCGGCTAAATCTTTGGCGCGTGCTTCAGCGGCGCTCGCTTTCTGTCCGGCTAATTGCAGCGGCAGCGCGATATTTTCGGTGACATTTAGCGTTGGCAGTAAATTGAAAAATTGAAAAACAAAACCGATTCGCGTGCGGCGCAATCGGGTCAGGGCATCATCATTCAAATCTGTCAGCGAAACATTTTCAATCAGCAAACGTCCTGTTGACGGTCGATCCATCGCTCCACACAAATGCAGCAAGGTAGATTTCCCACCGCCCGACGGCCCCATAATCGCCACGAAATCACCTGCTTCGAGCGACAAATTTATCCCGCACACGGCCTCGACCGGAGCCTCACCTCCCACATAAATTTTACGAATATTTTCAGCGGCGAGAATTGGCATTTTTACAACGATCAGGCCTCTAACGAAAAAGGAGTGAATTTAGTATCGCGGTCGTAATAATCTTCGTGTTCGGCGCGCTTGAGGAATGCCACAATGCGATAAGTAACCGGCGTCATCACGACTTCCCAGCCAACTTTCATCAGGTAATTATGAAACATCACTTCAAAAACCTGGGGCCACGTCCAGCCCTTCAAACTCAGAAACGCAAAAGCAGCAAAGGCCAGCGGATAAAAAATTATTGAGTCAACGGCTTCACCAATAATGGTCGAACCAATCGTGCGCACCCATAAAAAACGCCCCTCCATCCCAATTTTCATTTTTGCCAGTGTCACTGAATTCGCAAATTCTCCGGCCCAAAATGCTACTAAGGAGGCCAGGACAATCCGCCACGTACTGCCAAAAACTTTCACGTAAACCGCCTGGTCTTCCCAGCCTGGCGCGGGTGGCATTTGCACGACGACGAAACTCATAAACGAGGCAAAAATCATCGCGCCGAACCCAGCCCAAATCACGCGCCGCGAACGGGCATAGCCATAGACTTCGGTCAGAATGTCGCCGAACACATAACTAATCGGGAAAAATAAAATCCCCGCGCCAAAGGTAAATCCGCCCACGATTGTGCGTTTGCTGGCACCGATCAGATTGGCGCATAACAGGACGGTAACAAATGCCGCCATCACCAAATCATAATATTTATACTGGCGCGATTTTTCAGTTTGTAAGGCTGAAGGGTTTAATTCGGTAGCAATATTTTTTGACTTCAATCGTGCTTCCTCTTCTTTTGGATGATTGACCAAAACTTTTAATTAAGTACTGTTTCTTTATAGTAACCCGTTCAATCTGTGCTGACCACCGCCAGTCAGTCTCTATCTACTTTTTATTTGTCCCGCCGATGTCAAGTTTTTGTGGCAAATTCACAGCCAACAAACCCTCAAACTTTACGACAAGATAAAAACACAAACGGCGTTTAGGCTCTCGCTGCTTTAGACAAAACAGTCAGGCTAATTTTTGGTCAGGCTACTTTATGTCACCGCGAAAGAAGTTTATTAGTAACAATAATTATTTTTCAATGGAGAACTTGAATGAAATTGAAGTTAAAATTTGCAGTCCTGGCCTGTGCAGTTTTTGTCATGATCGCAGGCCTTGCAACTCCGACCAAAGCACAGGATAAAGACATCGTTGACACTGCGGTTGCCGCTGGCAGCTTCAAAACGCTTGCCACCGCGCTGACCGCAGCGGGATTGATTGACACCTTAAAGAGTGTCGGTCCCTTCACCGTTTTCGCACCAACCGATGCGGCTTTTGCCAAAATCCCGAAAGCGCAGCTTGAAGCTCTGCTCAAGGACAAAGCAGCGTTGACAAAAGTCCTGACGTATCACGTTGTCAAAGGCAGTGTACCGGCGGCAGAAGTAGTCAAACTTAACGGCAAAGCAGTTGCTACCGTTGAAGGATCAACCGTCAAAGTCAAAGTTAACGGCGGAAAAGTAATGGTCAACAATGCCAACGTAGTCAAGACCGACATTATGTGCAGCAATGGCGTCATTCACTTCATTGATACTGTAATTATGCCTAAGATGGCAAAGGCAGCGAAGAAAATGTAAGGCCTGATGCGGAAGCCTGCACGAAGCAAGGGCGGATGGCACACTTACTGCGTGCGTGTTTCTGCAATAGAGCTATAAATAAAATCCGCAATAAAAATCAGGGTGAGAAGCGCAAACTTTTCATCCTGATTTTTTTGTGTGAGGTGATTTTAAGCCGGAAGATTTTCAAGTAGAACTGCGGCGCAGTGCGGATTTTCCCAAATATCTCTGCCCGCCAAAAGACGAAAGCAGGAAGTGTCCTGGACCAATTCTGCAAGCAGTTTTATTTGTAGTTTTGTATGTTCCTGCCACAACGGAAAATACATTGATTGCTCCATCAAAAGAGGAAGCGCGGCACTGGCTGAGATCGCTTCCAGACGACTTTCAGGTTCGTCGGTGATGGTTGGAAAGATGATCGAATCAACGTGCGCAAAAAAATCGTCAGCTAATTTTTCCGTCGCAAATAATTCCAATCCGTTAATGCAGGAACGATCCTGATAATCGTGCCGTGACGTGACATGGCGTAACTCCGGCCACTGCTGCAATAATTCAGACGTAAGATGAAAATCACGTTTGAAGGCTTGCAGACAGGGTTTTTCCGGCTCTCTTTCCTGCAACAAAACTCCATCATCAGAAATCGGTTGCCAGCCTGCGACACCAAGCGCGGTAGTTAACGTTGTCTTCCCTGCTCTTTGCCCACCACAAATTAAATGTAATTTTTTGCCTGGCGAGATAACTGCGGCGGTGTGCAAATGGTAGCGCTGAAACCTGCGCAGCATTAATTGCAAAGCAGCGAAGGTATAGGTATTGACCAGCAGGTTAGGCGACTGGAGGGCGGCGGCGGAAATAATTCCAACTACTCGCCCGATCTCAGGCGTGAGGCGAAAAATTGAGCCATTCGTCTTTAAATAAAATCTTTCCCGACTCTGTTCAGACGTGCGCCAGAATTCAACAATTCCAGCTTGTGAAATCAATTTCGCACACTGGAAATTAATTTTGTCTGGCAAAGTTGCCTGTAGTTTCAACTTAATCCTGATGAGTGTTTTTTTAGGATTAGCAAAAACAGCGGGAGAGTAATATCGAAAATAATCAGCGTAAAGTTGGAGAAGTTGTGGGGACTGAGTAGAGATAGAAACCGAAATTCCGCTTAGATCAAAATTTAATGAAGCCACGTTTGGTTAAATAATTCAGGGCATCGCTAACAATTTGACGATCATTAGCGATGCCCTGGTTTGTGGTTGGTCGAAGGAACCTGCGTTCGTTTAGCCCAGCGCTCCAGTTGTTCCAGTTGAAGAACCTGAAGCCAGATTCATTTCCATTACAGCATTCGAGGTTTTCACGCCGGGCGACTCATATTCTGGTAATTCGCCTGGTGCAGGCATCGTAAAGACAGACCGTCCTGTTACTTTTTCCTCGGTTGGAGTAATGAGCTGGTTTTGCAGCAATTCATCAATGAATGACCGCGTATCCATCTCTGCCATTTCCTTTGAAAGATTGAAAGCCGAAGCCAGATTCGCACTTAACTCCAGGCTCGAATTTGCACTACCAGACCGTAAATGTTTCCACAGTAAAGTGGCCGCAGCATTCAGGGAATAATAATGCAGGTTTTCCAAATCAAGGATGATTGATTCCTGATGTTCCAATAGTTCAGTAAATGAAGCTTGTTCTCTGGTGATAAATCTTTGGTCGCCCATTATGATTAGTCTTCCTAAATATTTTAGTTATTGATCTCGACTCCGCAATGTAACCTGACGGCTTGTCGTTGTCCGACGAACTGAACCAGCCGTTCCTGAAACAAAAGCAGCCGAGCCATCAGGGCCTGGATTATTTGTCAAGCGTTGCACCGAATTGGTGTTGAGGTTGAGCAGATAAAGCTCTGGATCACCGCTGCGGTTTGAGGTGAATACAATGCGCGAGCCATCTGGTGAAATCGTTGCCTCACCATCGCCAGCCTCAGTT
>JANMKB010000575.1:0-2286 GCA_031371805.1 Blastocatellia bacterium
CCACGGACGGTCAAATCAAGATCAGGAAATTCTTCACGGGCAACCTCCGAAGCACTGTAAATACTGGCTCCTGATTCATTCACCATCACCACTGGCACAGTAATATTTTGTTCCTTCAACGCTTCACGGATAAACGTTTCGGTCTCGCGTCCGGCTGTTCCGTTACCAACTGCAATCGCGCGAATATTGCCGTTCCTGATGGTTTCCGTCAGCAATTTTTTCGAGGTTTCTTTCTCGCCGTTGCTTTGTAAAAACATCACGGTCGAAGCAATGTACTTGCCTGTATCGTCCACGAGCGCGAGCTTGCAGCCCGTACGAATTCCGGGGTCTACACCGAGTACAGCTTTTGAACCAAACGGAGCGGACAACAAAAGTTTGCGCACATTTTCAGCGAAGACTTTGATCGCGGCTTCATCGGCGATGTCTTTCAGCGAACGATGTACTTCAGTTTCGATAGCTGGTACGACGTAGGCTTTGAGCGCCATTCGTGCGGCTTTGAGCAACACTTCGGTTCCGGGCGAATCGGGGATCGTGCAGGCTGCGCTTTCAAATTTTGCGAGCAACGCGGCATCATAATTCTCAACTTGCTCCGGTTCACCACCGATAGTCAGCGACAATTCTTCTTCCATCCAACCGCGTCGAATCGCCAAATAACGATGCGAATTTTCAGGCTTCAGCAACGATTGAACAGGTTCGTAATAATCGAAATATCGTTCGTATTTGCTGTGCGGTTTTGCTTTGTCCGCTTTGCCTGTTTTCGTGCAAGCTTTCTCAAAAACAAAGGTGCGCGTAAATTGTCGAAGCTCTTCGGTTTCGGCTAAGCGTTCGGTAATGATGTCCTGCGCACCGGAAATCGCTGCCGCTGGGTCGTTGATTTTTTTCTCTTCGTTGCGGAATGTGAACGCGAATAATTCCAGCGTCTGCCCTGTTTGCGGAGTTTCGATGCCGTGTCCGCAATTCCAAATCCAATCGGCGAGCGGTTCGAGTCCCGCTTCTTTCGCCACCGTAGCCTTGGTTTTGCGCTTCTGTTTATAAGGCAAATAAATATCTTCGAGCGAATCCAGATTGAACGTCGTCAGGATTTTATTTTTGAGTTCATCGGTCAGCTTTTCCTGTCGCGCAATTTCTTCGACGATGAACGCCTGCCGCTTCAGCGTTTCGTCCCAACGCTCTTTCGCGTCAATAATTTTCTGAATCGCCACTTCGTCAATATTACCCGTTTGCTCTTTGCGATACCGCGCAATGAACGGAACTGTGCCGCCTTCTTCCGTCAGCTTTAAGACGGCGTGGGCGGAGTTGGTGGAGATTTGGGAGTGGAGCGATTGGAACCAGGTTTCAAATGTCATTCAAAGATTTTTCCTAAAAGTTAATTTCGATAATTTCGTGCGGGAGTTTATCTCAAGCGGCGCACAAAAGGCAGGCTTGCAAATCTTCTTTTTCTAAATCGGGATAGTCAGAAAGAATTTCGTCAAACGTCATTCCTGAATTGAGTAAATCTAAAATCATCTCGACTGGATAACGCATATTTCGTATCGTCGGCTTGCCGAAACAAACTGCTGGATTTAGAGTAATTCTTTGCAGAAGTGAATCATTCATTTTTTAAAATAACCTCACCTTTCGTTCTTCCAAAGTTGAGTTCAGTACTATAAAAACACTTCTCTACGGTTCTTGCTGTAATTCCAAGCCGACATTTGATATTCGCCACAACGATCAATAAAAGCATATACAACAACGTCTGGAGAGCCATCTGGCGTATATGCAATATAGCTCACTGTCCACATAATACGCTGCTTGTAATTGATGAATGTTGCCTCCGACTCAGCTTTCAAAAGTTTAAAATCTGACGACTTTATTAAATCCTCAGCGGACTTCCTTTGACGAATTTTACAATAAGTGTCGACAGCATCTAAGCCAATCCGCTCTGCCTCGACTTGACCAATTGGGTGAGGAAAACAGCAAGCGGTAAAAGTTGCGGCAACTAAAAAAATTAACAGGAGAAAAAATAAATTCTTCATAATGCAACCCCCAATGTTTTTCGCACCATCCGCAACACAGATTCTTCCTGTATGAGTGTTTCAATCTCATGAATTGCCACCCACGCCAAATCTTTAGATTCGCTGGAAACCAGCAGCGGCGCGGCTCTGTCCGCAATCAACAAAAAACGAATGTCGTAGTGGAAATGTGCCGGTTCGTTGGGACGCGCAGGGATTTCGTGAATGTCTACGTCAAAGATTTTTTCGGAAAGTGATTGCACATCAACGCCCGTTTCTTCGCGGGCTTCGCGCA
>JANMKB010000594.1:0-17151 GCA_031371805.1 Blastocatellia bacterium
AACGTGAACTGTTTGAGTCATAGATAATTTGTGCTGATTCGCATCAGGCTGGGGCTAGGATAAAATTATCCCGGTTAATAAATCTTCTGCCAGCCAGTCAAAAGATAATTCGCCCAGATCAATCATTTTAACTAATTCTTCGGTTTTGTAACGTCCGCCGGTATTCCACAAATCAATCAGTGTTTCTCCGGCTTTGCGCACGGTCCACCAGCGCGAGCCATATTTGGTTTTCAACTGTTCGCGTAACTGGGCTTCAAAGGCGCAGGCACGTAAAAAATCGGCGGCGTAAAAGGCCTCGGACACGTCGCGCAAATGTTCAGTGTCATCATATTTCACACGTACGGCATCCGTCAGCAATTCCGCGTAACGCGCTCCGGCAGTGGTTGCTAATTTCCCGGCCTGTAATTCGACTTCGTAATTCAGCTTCGCGGCATAGCGACGCACGCGCATTAATTTTTGCACTGCCTGGGCGTGACGAAAATCGCGGCTCTCATGAAAATGCAGAGTGTCGGCTAACCAGCGCTCATCGTCAACCAGCGCTTCAAACAGCAACGCAAAAGCTTCTCTGGTTGCACCGTCTCCAGTGTATTGAAATTCGGGAAAAAGATGCCGCGAAGTCCAGGCGAATTGCTGGGCGTGTCCGGCTTCGTGCAGGAGCGCCTGAAATTTGCGCTGTCCGTCAGCAGGCGTAAAAACGATTTGAATTTCACCTGGCACTAATAACGGAAAGTGAGCTGCTTTACTATTTTTTCGCACGCGGGATTGATCGTCAAAAGCGATATTATTTTGTTTGTAAGTTGAAATTCCCAGGCCGGAAAACGTTTCACGATAGACAGGCAGCAGTTGGCACGCGGGAAAATGCGGAGCAAATTTTTTGAGTTGCTGCATGTAACCAAGATCAGCCTGGGTCGCTTCGTCCAGTGCGATGTGTGCTGTTTGCAGCAGATGCGCGGAAAAAACAGAAACATAGTTGCTTTCGGTAAAGGAAAGAAATTGCTGCATTTGCCCGGCGAGTTTTGTGTAATCAACGCCACGCGATTCCTGGTAGAGCGCCAGATAGTTTTCACTGCCGGAATCGCTCGCTGCCGCGTGTAATTTTTCTAACCGCTCCGCTCGTAAATCCTGTGCGCCTTTAATTATTTCGGCGCGTCGTGCGGATAATTCATGGCGTTTTTTCGGATCAGGTTCGTGCTTAAGTTTGGCTGACGCGGTGTGAAAGCTGAGCGGCTCACCTTCGTAAATTATTGTCGCATGTGCTTCGTAATCTTTAATCTCTTCGTCCAGATCGCGGATTTGTGCTTGAATCTTTTGGTGTCTGGCATTGGCGAGCAATAGTTTGATGGCGGCTTGGTCAGTTTCGCGGGCCAGGGAAGTGGCAGCTAATTCTTTTTGTAAGGCGGCAATTGTGACCGCAGAAAACAGATCGCTGAATTCTGCGTATAAATATTTGGTTTCAGGATGTTCTTTTTGCCCGGAGTGGAAAAGGTATTGTTCGCGGTTCAGTTGCGAATTGAATTCGCAGAAGCGTTGTCGGTGTTCGGTCAGGAAGTCGCTTGGCACTGGATTTGTTGATCGTTAAAAGTTGCTGGTTAAAAAATATTTCCAATAACTGCGAATTATCAACTATTTGGGCGCAACTAACAATTGCCAAACGCAAAAGCGCGGAGGCAAATCAGATGACATGATAGCTGCAACCTGCAAGCGCATCCCCTGCTGCCGTCGTTACGGATCACAGCGCATGTCATCTGATTTACTTCCGCGCTTAGTCACGCGAATCATTGCCGGTATGAAAGATCAAAAAACTGGGAAATAAGAGGCGCTGTAGTCGTGGGATTGTCTACAGCGCCTATTTAGTATGATTACCATCCTCACCTAAACTGGTAACCATTTAACACCCGACATAGCGTTGGCTATCGGTGTCTCTTTGCCCCACACTTACCATTGCAAACAGAGTGCCAAAGAATTCCGCCGCCGCAAAAAACGTATAAAGCCCAATAAAATCAGGGTATTTTTAAACGAAACCACAATCCGAGAAGTCCATAATATCGGCTTGACGAGTAATTCTTACTTGATAAGGTGTGAAAAAAATTCCTGCCTCAACCCTGAGAAGTTATGATTCTATGGTTAGCTGCTTTAAACACTAGCATTAATGAATATTTTGCAGGGTTGGGCTAAATAGTACTATTTTACGCTCGTTTGTCCGGGCAATTTCAGGAGCCATAATTTTTACTTAACTGAGTTACCGAAAGCTACAGTTGTTGCGTAGCACCCATAATGATTTGGATAGCTAATTTCGCATCCGGCACATTCATTTTTCGACAACTAATGATAGATCGTATAGTCTTTGGTACGGAGGCGGATTGTGCCCTGATGTTCGTGCCTGAGTTCCTGAATGGAAGTCATCGGAGGGTCAATTTTTCCAAAACCTTAAGCGGAGTTTGCGATAAAATCCGGCCTTCTTGGGTAAGTTTCCCTTGATCTTTACCACGATGATTTTTAATGCCTCGTTTCGACCTGAACTTTTCACCTAGCGTCCTGCTAAAACTCTCATTTGACGGGGTTTCGTGCAATACCTTAATCTCTGCAACGTAGTTTTTTTCGATCTTAATAGGAGCCTTTTTTATGAACGAACAAGTCCGCTTTTATGAAGCAAAGTTAGCCTTTGAAATTGACTCGTCTGATCTTTTTGCTGCTTTGAATGCGAGCGAAAAAATTGTCGTGATTGATGCGCGTCAGGCGCACGGTTACGCACGAGAACACATTCCAGGCGCGATCAATTTACCGCATCGTGAAATAAACGAGGCGACCACGAAAGATTTTACGAAGGAGGTTTTATACGTGACCTATTGCGATGGCATTGGTTGCAACGCTTCGACGAAAGGCGCATTAAATCTGGCAAAACTTGGCTTCAACGTGAAAGAACTGATCGGCGGAATTGAGTGGTGGAAAATTGACGGTTACGCCACCGAAGGAACAGCGGCAGCACAAGGCCTGGCGATTGAATGCGCCTGCTGAAAATTTATGAGAAGCAAAATGAGCGCAGAAAGAAACTGACATTGTGACGAGGCCATAACAGGTGAAATAGTTTTTTTATCCGATAAATTTCATCAATGAATTATTTCAAAGCGGGACAATTTTTCGGGCAACGTAATCAAACGATTTCGTTGGACGTAGTTACTGTCACTGAAACTGTCTATGACTATGAATTTATAGACTAGCATTATCACGAAAACCCGCATTTTTCTTTTGTCCTCTTTGGCAATACGTGCGAAGGAAACAGCCGCGAAACTTACGAATGTTCAGCCGACACGCTGTTATTTCACAACTGGCAGGAGCCGCATTACAACGTCAAACCAGCGGGACTTACGAGAGTGTTCCGTTGCCGGAAAGGCACAGCCTTTCCGCACATCCGGGCGGCAAAGCCGCGAAGAAAAGCCAAATTTGGATCTTTGGAAAATTCTGGCGGAAAAATATTTGCCGCTGACGGGCAGATAATACTGAGTGAAAACTGACCCAAATGATGAGTATCCGCAAGCAGAGTTTTTTCAAGGCAAAGTTGACTTCGAAATTGACGGACGAATCGAACAAGTTTGGCTTAAACCCAAAGCCGAAAACGTCTTAACCTTTGCATCTGCGAATCAGTCGAAACTTGTTAATTTTGACTTTGAAAGCACCTGGATCAAAGGGATTACGTTTGAAAAATCGTTGGATGAATTACTTTATCAACTTGAAAACTCCAGGGACATTCTCGCCCGTAGTGCAGCAATGATTGAACTGGTAAAGGTTGGCAAAAACGAAAAGACTACGGCGGAAGATAAAGCAAAAATTCACGCCGCACTGCGAAACATCATCGTCGGTAATTCATATTGGCGCTTGCGAAATCGGGCAATTACACAACTCCAAATTCTGCTCGGAACACATCCACTCGACGAACCACGATAGCGGCTCTTCTAACTGTGGTAAATAGGAAGGACAAATCGTGGACTCGTCAAGCGGCAATCGGGTTTTTGGGAACGACGCGAAATCCGAAATTTGCCGACATCTATCTCAGTGCCTTGAGCGATCCTGGCGGTTTTGACGATTATTTTGACATAAATCGTCCTCCCAAAATGCCGCGAAATGTAAGTGAGCTAATTATTTTGATCCGCTAATTATCCTCTCAGGTTTTCCAATTACCAGAAATAAAAGACTTACATGTTCCCTAATCAAGTGGCGCGATAATTGCCTAGCTAAGGCTGGCTTCACATTCAAGACACGCGCCGTCGTTAAGAGGCTGAGAGATTGCAACACGACAGCATAACCAGTACACGAGATTATTTTGGGGACAATGACTTATGAAGAAAGAGCAAGGATTTTCATTGATTGAATTACTCATCGTGGTAGCGATCATCGGGATCATCGCGGCCATCGCAATTCCTAACTTGTTACAAGCACGCAAGACGGCGAATGAAGCCTCGGCGATTGGTGCGTTGCGTACTATTGGCGGTGCTGAAGTAACATATCAAGGCAACAATCAGACCTATGGCACGATTGTACAAATGACCTCCGCGAATCTGATTGACGCAACAATTGCACAAACATACTATACGGCGCCACTCGCGCCCAAGTCAGGATACCAATTCGTTGAGGAGGCGGGAGCAATAAGTGCAACGGCGTTCCATATCAATGCAGATCCCAAAACACCAGGCTCTTCTGGTGACCGTTTCTTCGGCATCGCTGAAGATGGCGTTATTTACTTTCAAACTAGCGGCCCTATCATCAGAGGCGGTAGTAGCTCTCTGCCAGGTACACCGCTTGGTTCGGCAGCATCAAGCTAAGTAGTGCAACCAGGCAAGGTAAGAAAGAAGGGGACAGCGTCGGATCGCTGTCCCCTTTGTTTGTTATGAAAAGAATGTCCAACAAACTTCAGTTTGTTGCGGCTTCGCAAGAGAGGTATAGTGACCGGGAAGGTCAGCAAACTGAAGTTTGTTGGACACCAGCAACGCTAATTTACGCTGCAATTATTTCACTACGCCGCGCTGCGAGGTGGCAATGAACTCAATCAAATAATCAATTTCGGGAATGCCGGTCATTTCAGCTTTAAGTTTTTCGAGCGCCTGACTGGTGTTTAGTTTTGAGGTGAGCAGGACGTGAAAGGCGTGCTGGATATGGCGAATGGCTTCGTTGCTGAAACCTTTGCGACGCAATCCCATGGCATTCGCGCCATAACAATTGGCGTGATTGCCGACGGTGCGAGCGTAGGGTAGCGCGTCTTTGACGACGACCGAGAATCCGCCGATAAAGGCGTGCTGCCCGACCCGGCAATATTGATGCACTGCGCTGTAAGCGCCAATCGTGACGTGATCGCTGACTTCCACGTGTCCGGCGAGCGTGCCAGCGTTGGCGAAAACGCAATGCGAACCGACGTGCGAATCGTGTGCGATGTGCGCCTGCGCCATAAACAAATTGTCATTGCCAATGGAAGTTAATCCGCCGCCGCCGGCTGTGCCACGATTCATCGTCACATATTCCCGAATCACATTGCGTTCACCAATGACGAGTCTGGTTTCTTCGCCGCTAAATTTTAAATCCTGGGGTGGTTGTCCAATGGAGGCGAAAGGGAAGATTTCGGTTTCGCTGCCGATTTCGCAGGGGCCTTCGATGACGACGTGGCCGGCAATTTTCACTTTGTCGTGCAGCGTGACGTGATCGCCGATCAACGAATACGGGCCGATGGAAACGTCGTTTCCGATTTTGGCTTTGGCGCTGATGATGGCCGTGGAATGAATCATAGAAAAAGTTCGCAGTTCACAATTCGCAGGGAAGAAGTTCGCAGTTCGCGGTTCACAGTTGATAGTTGATAGATACCAGTACCTGCGAATTGTATTAACCGCGAACCGCGAACTGCGAACTGCAAACCTATTATTTAGGTTTATCGGCGACGGCGGATTGGACAACAGCTTCACAAACAAGCTTGCCGTCAACAAAAGCTTTGCCTTCCAGTTTGCAGAAGCCCAGTTTGTATTTGAGGACGTTTACCTCAAAGCGAATTTGATCGCCGGGCGTCACAGGTTTGCGGAAACGTGCGCTTTCAATCCCGGCGAAAAACATCAATTTATTTTCGCGGTCGGGTACTTCACGAAACAGCAGAATCGCCCCGGCCTGCGCCATCGCTTCGATAATCAGGACGCCTGGCATGATCGGAGCGCCAGGGAAATGCCCCTGAAAAAACGGTTCATTCATCGTCACGTTTTTGATGGCGACAATCCGCTTGAGCGGTTCGATTTCAAGGACGCGGTCAATCAATAAAAACGGATAGCGATGCGGAATGAGGGATTGAATTTCTAAGATGTCCATACTCGGTATTTAGTCTGTAGAGTCCGTAGAGTCTATCGAGTCTGGAGAGTCTTTGAAGTCAACCGACTCACAAACTCTCCAGACTCGATAGACTCTATAGACTTTCTTTTTCCAGCTTTTTTACACGCTCAAATAGCTCAGGTAATTTGGCGATTAAGGCCTGGAGCCGTCGCCATTTTCGATGATCCTGTACTGGCAACCCGCCGACAATTGCTCCACCTGCGACACTTTTAGTAACGCCTGTGCGGGCTGTCACGATTGCGCCGTCGCCGATGCTGATATGCTGATTGGTTCCGACCTGTCCGGCAATGATGACATTGCGACCAACTTTAGTCCCGCCGGAAAATCCCGTCAACGAAGCCACGACTGAGGCTTCGCCAATGTCGCAGTTGTGGCCAATTTGAATCAGGTTGTCGAATTTTGCGCCGCGCCGAATGCGGGTTTCGCCAAATCCGGCGCGATCAACACAACAATTTGCGCCAATTTCTACCTCGTCTTCAATGACTACGCGGCCAACTTGCAGAAGCTTGAATTGTTGGCCTTGTTCGTCAGGCGTAAAGCTGAAACCGTCTGCGCCAATGACTACGCCACTGTGAATGCGGCAACGTGCGCCGATTTCGGAGTCATCATAAATTGAAACGTTAGAGAAAATCACCGTCTCATCGCCGACCTTGCAATGATCGCCAAGCACGACACCAGGATGGAGTGTGACGCGCTGACCAATTGCGCAATCACGACCAAGCGTGACGTTTGGGTGAATTGAGCAATCAGCGCCCAGCGTTGAGCCGGAACCAATTTTTATATCATCACTCACACCGCGATTTTCGTAAGGCTTTTCATGAAAGGCCTTAATCGCATGGGCAAACGCCAGTTTCGCATCTTTTGCCATGAGCAAAGAATATGGCGTTAATAGTTCATGCACAGCAAATTTTTCCGGCACGATTAGCGCCGCGACAGTCAACTGACCCAAACTTTCCAGCGTCTGACTCAGCCTTGCGGCATCGACAATAAAGGTAATTTCGCTGGCACTCGTTTCGCCGAGCGGAGCTACTCCGGTTACGACTAAGGAGCCGTTGCCGCGCAATTTTGTTCCAATAAGAATTGAGAGTTCGGCGAGCGTCATGGGGCAATGAGCAGGGACACAGGACATGGGATAAAGAAAACAGTGAACAATAAAGGGTTGTCTTTACTGTTCACTGTTCATTATTCACTACCTGCTGTGGATATTTTTTTGCCGGAGCCGTGCCTGCCGCAGCGGGATTGGCTTTGTTATATTCCTTGACGAAATCATCCGTAATATTCGTGGTGTCTTTCGCATACAAGAGTAAGCCATTATTTTGGGCGGCGACAAAATCAAGGACGATGGCAATACCTTTGGCGGCAGCATATTTGCTGAGCGCTTCAACGATTTTGCCATTGATCGGCTGGATCACTTCAGCACCGCGTTTTTGCAATTTGGCTTCGTAATCTTCAGATTTACGTTTGAAGGTTTTCTCCAGTTCCTGTCCCTGCTCCAGCCATTGTTGCTTGGTTGCCTCGTTAACTGTCGTGCCTTTGGTTTGAAGATTTGTTTTGATGTCTTCAATTTGTTTTTGCATGGCTTCGAGTTCTTTGCGGGCTGGCTCTAATTCTGATCCGAGCGCTTCAATTTTAGCGCGCAACTCCATGATCTCGCCATTGAAAGCAGCGGAGTTGACCAGCGCAATTTTGCCCTCTGCGCCGGTTCCGCCCGTTGGTTGAGCAGCGGCAGCCGCACCCGCCGGACGTGGCGTTTGTGCAAATACTGTGAGGGCAAATAAACTTACGAATGAAATTAAGATAACGATTTTTTTCATATTCTCTCCTTCGGGATAGGTCTGACAGAATTTTATCTGTCGGGATGATGGTAAAAATTAAGGATTATAAAAGGCCTTACTTATGGTTTTTTCGCGGCGGTTGGAGCCGGAGTCGCAGCTACGGGATGAGCTTTGTTATAAGCCATAATAAAATCAGCCGTAATATCCGCTTTGGTGTCAATGTAAAGAAGAATTCCTTTTTCGACAATGGCCTGTGCATTCCAGGCGAGGGTGATGCCTTTTTCCGTCGTGTATTTCATCAGGAACTCATTGATCTTGCCATAGGTGGGGCCGGTCAGCGCATCCTCACGCTTGGTCAGTTCAGCCTGATAATCCTCCATCCTCCGCGTTCCGTCTTTTTTCAATTGTTCAATTTCTTCCTGCAATTTTCTGACCTGGGGCGCAGTCATTTTTGCACCATTATCATCAAGTTGCTTTTGCTTGAGGTCCATTGATGAGCGCATGGTGGTAATCTCTTGCTGACGGGGGGCAAATTCAGCGTAAAGCTTGTCATACAAAACTTTTAATTCGCCGATATTTTCCGCAAAGGCGGCGGTATTAACAATGGCAATTTTAGCCAGCGGGACATCGCCGCCGGTTGCGCCAGCCGTTGCCGGGGCTGCCGTCGGAGTTGCAGGTTTTGGGGTAGGCGTCTGAGCCAGGGCTGCCGCTGCAATCAGCAACAACATCGTGGTCAGTACTAATTTGACTTTGATGAAAAGTTTCATAAAGTTGGGGTCTCCAATCAAAAGATGCCGCAGGCTTTTCGCCTGTGGGGCGGAATGCAAAAATAGCTTAGCGCATTCCGGGAAAATTATTAATGCTTCTGAGGGAAGCTTGTCACCTCAGATAAAATTTGGGCCGCGTTTGAGATGCAACTTGCTTTAGAAAGTTCGCCCGACCGCAAAACGAATGGCGGTGCGTTTTTCCAGATACAGGGTTTTCGGATCGAAGGGATCAGTCCGGGCATTCGGGTTGAACGCAAAAATCAACCGGAAGGGAACGTTCAGCATTGGAACCTGCACCCGAATTTCTGCACCGATTGAAGCCCGCACATCAGAAAAGATTTTGTCTGTGTTTTGCGATAAACGAACAATGTCATAGTTGCGCGAATCACCCGCCAGGCTTACGCTTCTGAATCCCGGTGGAATTCCTCCGCCGGAATTCGTGTTGGCCAGTTCCTCAGCGGTTGCCACTCGCCCCGCAGGGTTGAGCGTAATTGGTGTCGTGGTCAGGGGTTGATTCACATAATTACTGACGGTGAGTTGGTCAGCACTGAATTTCCGCATATTGAAAACGGTTCCCACATCGGCAAACGCGGCCACTGACAAGGCACTAATAATCGGTACGCGATATTCCAGATTATAGACCAGTGAGGTATCGCCGCCAATTGGCGTAAAGTAGCCATTGGCATAACGCGGGTTCTTCGCCACATTACAATTTGGCGAGGGCGTTTCAGTACAGGTTCCCGTCGGCGCCTGATAGGTGAACTGGCGTAAGACGCTGGGTGCAACATAGCCGGCGGGCGCGTCTATTAATTTTGTGCTGTCTGTCGGGTCGGTAATTTTCGCCACGACGTTTTGCGTGGAAAGATAATTATCAATTCGAGTAACAGGCGAAATTGAGCGCACGTTGTAACCGCGAATATCGTATTCACCGCCGAGGAAAAATCTTTCGTAAATTGGTACACCGCCAACAAAGGCCAGTGAATTGGAATTGAACCGTTTACCAAAAGCCAGCGCATGCTGACCCAGGAAGTGCATTCCAATGACATGGGGTTTGTCAGAGTTTCGTTTGAAAATCGGTCTGAAATATTTGAAATCAACGGTGGGGGAAAAGACGCTGACATCGCCGCCTAAAATTCCGCCCGACAATTGAAAATTGACCGTGATGCTTTGCCCGCGTGTCGGGTCAAGCGAAGAATTGAGCGAGTTGTACGAGATATATGGTGAGATGCGGCTGGTCAAAATCTTTGGTTGCGAATACGTCACCGGAATGTCGTTGGTGGGATCAGCATCACGATTAACTTTTGGGTCTTCTGTTTTATTCGTGCTGAGCGTGTAGGAAAGTCCCAGCCGCGTGAAGCGCGAAAGTTTCTGAAAACGCTTCAACGCAAAAGCTGCTAATGGAGCCGAAAAATTTATTGTTCCACCCGCCGTACTTTGCGAAAACAGCGTATCCGCGCTGACCGTTGAGGCTCCGAATTGCAAAGCCTGTTGGAATAGTGAACTGTTGGCGGCATTGTTGAAATAATACCCATTTCCCACGAATTGATATTTCTGTAAAAACAGGTTGACGCTCATGCTGATGTTTTTACCGAGAAAATAAGGCTCAGAAAATCCCACCGAAACCAGTTGCTGGCGATTCCCACCCTGCACACTGAAATCAAGCGTTTCGCCATAACCCAAAAAGTTATTGGTTGAATAACTTAAGCCAAAAAAGCTGCCATACAAGCCCGACACACCACCGCTCAGGTTAATTGATTGCCGCCCTTTTTCTTTCACTTGTAAATCTATATCCAGTTCCTGTGTGCGGTCATTGGTGCGGGTGATAGCATCTTTCTCTTTAATTTCATCAAACAGCCCAAGCTGATTCAAACGCAAAACTGACAAATCCCAATAACGTTTGCTGTAGGGATCGCCTTCGTTGATCACCACTTCACGGCGTAAGGTTTTGTCGCGGCTGTTTGTGTTACCAATAAATTCCAGGCGGCGTAAAGTGTATTGCTTGCCTTCATCAACGTTGATGGTAAATTCAACTTCGCCTTCTTCGTCAGTCTTATTAGTGAACTTGGGGTCTAATTCCGCCGAAGCGTTGATATAACCACGATTTCCGTATTCGCCTTTGATGCCATCTTTCTCGTAAACACCTTTGCGGATGGTTTCGGCATTGGCGTATTCACCTTTTCGCAAACCTGAAATCAACGTCACGATGCCAGGCTGAAACAGCGTGACACCTGTTTCCTTAACATCCGTAATTTTGTAACGACGCCCAACTTCAATCGGAACTGTGATTCTTAAACCTGGTCCTTTTTTACTAATGATGGGAAAGCCGCCAACCGCATTTTCTACGCGTTCAACGGTTGGCTCTTCAATTTTGGCTTGCAGGTATCCCTTCGAGCCTAAAAATTGGCGCACATTTTCCAGGTCATATTCCAGTTTGGGTTTGAAGTAAACATCAAGTGATTTGAAGGTCGCAATTAAACCTGCCTGCTTGACCACTTTCATGGCACCACGCAAACGGCGCTGCGAAAATTTATCGCCAGCCCCGACGAACGTAATTTCTTTGATGCGGACACGCGGGCCTTCCTCAACATTAAAGATCAGCGCGATAGTGGTTTGGGAAATTTCTTCGACCTCAATGTCAACTTTCGCATCGGGGTGACCTTTTTCCGCCAGCGCTTCCTTTATTACCAATTTCGCGCCGTTAATTTTGCCGGGATCGAATTGCGTTTCTTTGGTCACACTGACCCGCCGCTCTTTGAATTTTGTGAGCAGTTCGCTTTCGGTGGCGGATTTCAACCCGCGATATTGCAGGTCGCGGATGATCGGATATTCTTTGACTTCAAAGATCACGACCTTGCCACCTTTGGCTCCGTCGGCGACTAAGACCTTACTGCGCAGGGGGTCAAAGAATCCGAGATTGATAATGGATTCAAAATCACGTTGCACCTGCGCCGGATTGAAGCGGTCATCTTTCTTGGTTTGAACGCTGTAGGAAAGTGTGTCTTTGGGAATGCGGCGATTGCCGCGAAATTCAATGTCCTCAACCAGAACCTGCGAGGCTTCCTGTTGCGCGTAAATTTGAAAAGAGAACGAAATAATAAAAAAACTAGCGACCAACAAGGTAATGCGCTTGGGCATGCATTATCTCCATTTAAAAAGCAGTATGACGTGACTGCCGAGCCAACGCCGCCTGAGAGGTTTGCAGTCTCTGCTTAATGCGGCGTCAATCAACACAATCGGGTTCCTCGTAATGACGGAGCTTTGAGTGTGCATGTGATTGAGTAATCCTTGATTATCAAGAGCTGGCAGTAAACAAGATGGGGCATTATACGCGAAGACGGAAGGCAATGGTAGTGGCGCAGGCGCAAAAAGTGAATGGACGGATTAAACTATGCTAACAGTGCGCTTTAACCAGCCTGAGAAATCCTCATTATCAGAGTTTTTGAACCAGCTGCAAGCCGAGTTATTAAAACGTTAATGCGTAGAGTTATTGGAGGTAGACAGAATGATTCTCAATGTCAGCGCGAAGAATTTGAGAGGCGGCCAAATTATTCAGCAAGAATTTTATTACTGTAGCTTTACAGCAGTACACTCATAAATGTCGCTCAAACCAATCAGGCATGGTAGCATCTGAAACAGGCAGTTTGCCGAGGTATACTTTGAGATTTTATGTGGAGGTGGTCAGAAACATGGTAGTAATATTTCCTCCTGACGTAGAGAAAAAAATCATCGCTTTAGCGGCGCAAAATAGCGTTGACCCGGCTTTCCTTGTGACATCTCTGGTTGAAAAGCAGTTGAGTGATGAATTGGCGCTTGCGCCGGTAAATGGCGTTGCGCACGATGATGATTATGATCCCGATGCGTTGCACCGTGCGGTCGGGGTACTTGTCAACCGTACTCCCGCGCAAATCAAAATAGCGCAGGAACGAGCCATCAGGGAATTTAGACCTGCCAGAGAATTGCCGCCCGAGGTTTCTCCGCTTGAAGTGTTGCCAGTTGTCAGAGGCGATGAAACTGATGAGCAGGTTTTACAGGCTCTTAACGAATTGAGCTAATGTCCGATCTCTATCTTTTCGATACAAATATCCTTGTCCATCTGATCCGCGATGACCGCACTGGTCAGGAGATCAAAGCCAAATATACGCCATACACAAGAGAGAATAAGCCCTTGCTATGTTCTGTTAGTGATGGCGAACTTCGTTCACTTGCCTTGCAATTTTTATGGGGTGGGCAAAAACTGGATAAAATGGAATTTGCACTTGGCTATTTCGGTCGCGTTCCAATTGAGTTAACGGAAGTACTGAAAACGTATGGTGTCATTGATGCTTATTCTAAAGCAAAAGGTATCAAGATGGGCAAAAATGATTTATGGATCGCCGCTGCCGCATATATTTCCGGCGCAATATTGGTGACAACGGATGCCGACTTTGAGCATCTCCGCCCTGGCTTTGTCAGTATCGAAAAGCTAGAGCTACGATAACTGCAATTCAATGAGCTGAATCAAAATTTGTGAGAAAACTATGAACTCCATCAAAGGCCCGGCAATTTTTTTAGCGCAATTTCTCCGCGATGAAGCGCCTTTTAATTCACTCGAAAATATTGCTGCCTGGGCAGCAAGCCTCGGTTACAAAGGTATACAAATTCCTTCGTGGGACAAGCGTGTCTTTGACCTCGACACTGCCGCTGAATCAAACAGTTATTGTGACGACATCCGTGCCTTGCTCGATAAACATGGCTTAGTCGTGACTGAATTGAACTCTGCCTTGCAAGGGCAAACATTGGCGATGCACCCGGCGTACAAAGAATTATTTTCAGGCTTTCATCCGGCAGGGCTTGGCGAAAATGAACGCGTTGAATGGTGTACATCGCAGCTTATCAAATCCGTCCAGGCCTCAGTAAAATTAGGCACGTCCGGGATTCCGACGTTGAGCGGCGGCTTTGCGTGGCATTTATTTTATCCGTGGCCGCAACGTCCGGCGGGCATCATCGAAGAGGCTTTCACCGAGATGGCGAAGCGCTGGGTTCCGGCGCTTGATGTGGCGCGGGATAATGGCTTGAGCTTTTGCTATGAACTGCATCCGGGATCAGATTTATTCGATGGCGCGACGTTTGAAATGTTTTTGGATTACACGAAAAATCATCCCGCCGCCTGCATCAATTATGACCCCAGCCATTTCGTTTTGCAGCAATTGGATTATCTGCAATTTATTGAATTGTACGGCGACCGCATCAAAGCTTTCCACGTCAAGGATGCAGAGTTTCGCCCGACAGGAAGACAAGGCGTCTACAGCGGCTACGCATCGTGGGCAAATCGCGCCGGACGCTTCCGCTCGCTCGGCGATGGGCAGGTAGATTTCAAGCGCGTCTTCACCTTACTGACCGAAGCAGGCTATCGCGGCTGGGCCGTGATGGAATGGGAATGCGCCGTGAAAAGCCCTGAACAAGGCGCACGCGAAGGCGCTCCGTTTATTGCATCGCATTTGATCGAGGCGACGGATGTGGCGTTTGATGATTTTGTCGGTGGTGAATCGGATGCGGAGCGGAATCGGAAGTTGTTGGGATTGTTATAAAATTTATGTTGGACGATTAACTTTGTGCCTCGAAATGGGGAATGAGAAATGAAAACTTATCTTTTGACTTGGAACCCCAGGCGCTCGAATTGGGACGATGATATTGGTGAGATGGCTGATACAGTTAAAAATGGTGGCACTGCTGAAACAAAGTGGAGTTGCGGTAATACAAAATCAATCCAAGAAGGCGACCGTGTTTTCTTCATCCAATTAGGTGTTACGAAGAAAGGAATCTTTGCGTCTGGAAAAGCAATTAAAGGCAGTTATGAAGACTCGCATTGGGAAACTGAACGTGCGGAACGGGGAGAAACTTGCCGATTTGTCAAAGTACAATTTGACCGATTGCTTGACCCTACCCCTGGGCACGATAAAATTCTTGATCGTGAAATTCTGAAGTTGCCGCCTTTTGACTTGGTTCATTGGGATGCACAGGCGTCAGGTATTCGTATCGCTGATAGAGTCGCAGTGGAACTCGAAAAAATTTGGGAGGAATGTGCGGGTACTTCCAGAATCAACTTATCTAGTAAAGTCAAAAGTGAAACTATTTTTCCAGATGAAATTGCTACAACAAATTTATTTCACGAAGGTGCGGTCTCGCAGGTACTTGTGAATGTTTATGAACGTGACTCTCAAGCGCGAAAAATTTGTATTAATTATTACGGCTTAAACTGTCATGTTTGTGAGTTTAACTTTGAGAAAATTTATGGCGAACGCGGCGCAGGGTTTATTCATGTGCATCACCTACGACCTATATCAGAAGGTAAATACATTCTAAACCCTGTTGATGATTTGCGACCTGTTTGTCCGAACTGCCACGCAATGATTCATCGGTATGGCTTGCTTTCAATTGAAAAATTGAAAGCACTGATAAAGGGGAATAGTTAGGACAATGGCGATGGGCTGGCAGAAAGGTACAGTACGAGGAGCGGTAGCGACTTGATGTTTGGGAATTAAGTGTTGCTGGAAAGACTAGGTCGCTACCGCTCCTCGTACTGTATCAATGTCTTACTCCTCCACAATCTTCACCAACTGCTTACCTGTATTTTTTCCGTTTAGCATTTCAATAAAAGCCTTCGGCGTATTCTCAATCCCTTCGGCGAATTCTTCGCGGTATTTGATTTTGCCCTGCTTGATCCATTCCGCCATTTGCTGCATTCCTTCGGCGTAGCGATCTGCGAATTGAAAGACTAAAAATCCTTCGGCTCTGGCTTGTTTCATTAACAACATTCCAAGCAGTCGCGGCCCCATCTCCGGCTTTTCTAAATTGTATTGCGAGATTTGTCCGCAGATGGAAACTCTGGCTTTGGTGTTGAGGTTGAGCAGTACGGCGTCGGTAATTGGCCCGCCGACATTATCAAAATACGCATCAATGCCGTCTGGGCAAAGTTCTCGCAACGTGCCGACATAATTTGTTGTCGTCTTATAATTGAACGCCGCATCGAAGCCTAATTCATTCACCAGCCAGTCAACTTTTTCGTCAGTGCCAGCAATGCCTACAACGCGGCAGCCTTTGATTTTGGCGATTTGTCCGACGAGAGAACCGACTGCGCCCGCTGCGCCGGAAACGACTACGGTTTCGCCGGGTTGCGGATTGCAAATTGCGAGCAAGCCAAAATACGCCGTCATTCCGGGCATCCCTAACACGCCAACTGACGTAGAAATCGGCGCGAGGCTCGCATCAATTTTGCTCACGCCTGCGCCGTCAGAAATTGCGTAGGATTGCCAGCCGAAATTGCCTGAGACAAATTCTCCGACCTGGAAATTCGGGTTCCGGGATTCGATGACTTTGCCGACTGCGCCGCCGACCATGACTTCGCCGATGTTGACGGGTTGCGCGTAGGATTTCGCATCATTCATCCGTCCGCGCATATAAGGATCAACGGAAAGATAATGAATTTTGACGAGGATTTCGCTGTCGCCGGGCGTCGGGATGGGCGTCTCAATTAATTTGAAATCGGATTCTTTGGGAAAGCCAACGGGTCTGGCAGCTAACGTAATTTGACGATTCATGATTTATCTTCCTTCGATTGAAAAAACGAAAAGTACAGCGTCCGAAAAAGAGTGAGGCTTGACGATAAAGTTAACGGTCGGTAGTTTATGTTGCAGCCTGGCAAACCGTCAATTGACGGCTCAGGAAAATAACAAAGGACAAAGTAATGAAATTAAATCAACCGCGCATTGCACCGCTGCCGGAAGAACAATGGAGTGAGGAAGCGCGTGAATTATTGCCACGTGCAAAAATGCATGGCCGCACGCTGAACATCTTCAAAACGCTGGCGCATCATCCCAAACTTTTGCAACGCTGGATGGTGTTTGGCAATCACGTTTTGTTTCGCTCGACGCTGCCACCACGCGAACGTGAGTTAGTAATTTTGCGCATCGGCTGGCTTTGCGAGGCGGAATACGAATGGGGGCAACACGTCATCATCAGCAAACAGGCCGGACTGAATGACGAGGAAATTCAGCTTATCAAAGCGGGGCCGGATGCCGCGGGATGGAGCGAATTCGACGCTACGTTATTGCGGGCAGTGGATGAGTTGCATGCTGAGGCGGTAATTTCTGATGCCACGTGGCAAGCCTTGTCAGCGCGTTACACTACACAGCAACTGATTGATTTGGTGTTCGCCATTGGGCAATATAATTTAGTCTCGATGGTGCTGAACACCCTCGGCGTACAATTGGACG
>JANMKB010000613.1:0-3159 GCA_031371805.1 Blastocatellia bacterium
CACCATTCGGCGGGCGCTGAAAGCTGGCGCTCCCTGCTTAATCGCTTCTTTCATCACCTGCACCCAGCCACGCGGCACACCGTCGGAATCGCGGTCGTAATAAAGTGACACGACTTCTTTTTCCAGCGTCGTGTAAAGCGATTCGGAATCGGCGGCATCGCGCTCCTCTTCGTTCATTTCTATTAACGGATCAGAGCCGATCACCCAGCCATTCGTGCCGTGATAACCTTCGTACCACCAGCCATCAAGAATACTAAAATTCGGCACGCCGTTCAGCGCCGCTTTCATGCCACTGGTTCCGCTGGCTTCGAGCGGCGGACGCGGATTATTTATCCACACATCTACGCCGTGATAAAGATATTTAGCGAGGAGAATGTCATAGTCTTCGATAAACGCGATGTTGCCGCCCATGCCGTGATCACGGGCGAGTTCGTAAATATTGTGAATCAGGCTGCGACCGGGAGCGTCGTCAGGATGCGCTTTGCCAGCGAACACAATTTGCACCGGACGCCACGAATCGTGCAAAACTTTTTTCAGTCTTTCCAAATCGCGGAACACGAGCAAGGCGCGTTTATAAGTCGCAAAGCGGCGCGCAAATCCAATCGTCAAAGCTTCTGGATCAAAGAGTGTCCCGGATGCCAAAGCGTGCGTTGCGCCTGTCCCTTCGGTCATCCAGCGCTGACGCGCACGTTCGCGCATAAAGCTCATCAACCTTGCTTTCATGCGTTGATGCAAATTCCAAAGCTCTTCGTCAGGAATTTCGTGGACGCGCTCCCACAACTTCGGATCATCGTGATTTTTCAGCCAGTCCTGACCCAGATATTTTGCGTACATCCGACCCAGTTCAGGCGCTAACCACGTTGGACTGTGAACGCCGTTCGTGACGGAAGTGATGGGAATTTCTGCTTCCGTTTTGTCAGGCCACATCGGTTGCCACATCTTGCGCGAAACGACGCCATTGACCTTGCTGACGCCGTTGTATTGCCCGGCCAGACGCAATGCCAGCGCCGTCATATTGAAATTTGTGCCGCCGTGATGATCCGAGTAGCTGCCAAGCGAAAGAAAATGTTCGCGGCTAATGCTGAGTTGATCCCAGTACCCTTCAAAATGTTTTTCAATCAGGCTGAATTGGAACGTATCGTGTCCCGCCGGCACAGGCGTATGCGTCGTGAAAACAGTCGTGGCTCTGACCTGCTCAACTGCCTGCTCGAACGTTTCTCCGCCCGCGACCAGTTCACGAATTCTTTCGAGCAGGAGAAAAGCCGCGTGGCCTTCGTTGGCATGATAAACCGCTGGATTAATATTCAACGCACGCAACATTCGCACGCCACCAATGCCCAGCAACATTTCCTGCAACAGTCGGGTTTGACGATCACCGCCGTAAAGCCGAGCCGATAATTCCCGATCCCAGGGTTGATTTTCTTCAACGTCCGCATTCATCAGACATAATGAAACCGAACCCAGCCGCACCCGCCAGACAGCGACATAAATATCACGTCCGCCCAGATTGAATTTAATCGGGCCGCTCGTGTCCTTGGTAAACACGGGTTCAATCGGCGTGGTTGAATAATCAAGCTGTAAGTAATGCGCTTCCTGTTGTCCGGCGGCAGAAATTCTTTGCTGAAAATAGCCTTCAGGATAAACAAAGCCGACACCAACCAGCGGCAGGCCAATATCGCTGGCCTCTTTGGTGTGATCGCCCGCGAGAATGCCCAGTCCACCCGAATAAATTGGCAGCGAATTATGCACTCCGAATTCCGCCGAAAAATAAGCAATTGTGCGATCTTTATATGCGCCGTAAGTATTCGGAAACCAATCACCTTCGCTGGAAAGCGCCCGATCAAAAGCCAGCATCACGCCATCGTAACGACGCAAAAATGCCGGATCAGCGGCGGCAGCTTCAAGCCGCACGACATTAATCTGGCGCAATAATTTTACCGGATTGTTCTGGGTCAGCTCCCAACGAGTTTTGTCGAGAGATTGAAACAACGCGCTGGCATCAGGATTCCAGCTCCACCAGACGTTGTAAGCTAACTCTCCGAGGCGTCCAATACGCGGTGGCAATTCTAAATTTTGATAACTCATAGGCTCAGATAATCTTTCCTGGATTGATTGCAGGTTTGTAGAAAAGCAAGTCAGTAGTTGATGGGGTCAATAATCAGTCAGTAGTTAAGTACAAGAATGTACCGAACCGCTCCACAACCGTCAACCTTTTATTCCGCTTCCTGTCTGTGATATTTTTTCCTTTTAATTTTCTGTCACGCTTAAAACCAATTACCGACGGCACAACTGATGAAGCAATATCTTAATTATCTTTCGCACATTCTGAAGCACGGCGTCACAAAAGAAGACCGCACAGGCACTGGCACAACCAGCGTTTTCGGTTATCAAATGCGCTTCGATTTACAAGCCGGATTTCCGTTGGTGACAACCAAAAAAGTCCACCTGCGTTCGATCATTCACGAACTGCTGTGGTTTTTGCGCGGCGACACGAACGTCAAATATTTGCAGGAAAATAAAGTTACCATCTGGGATGAATGGGCGGATGAAAAAGGAGAACTGGGACAAGGGATTTATGGTTCGATGTGGCGCTCGTGGCCTAATCCTGATGGCACACACATTGACCAGATCAGTCAGGTGATTGCGCAAATAAAAAACAATCCGAACTCCCGCCGGATGATCGTCGTCGCTTTTAACCCAACGTTTGCAAATTCAACCCCGCTGCCTCCGTGTCACAGTTTTTTTCAGTTTTATGTTGCGGAGGGAAACCTGTCTTGTCAGCTTTATCAAAGGTTGGCGGACAGCATGCTGGGAGTTCCCTTCAATCTTGCTTCGTATGCCCTGCTCATCCACATGGTCGCGCAGCAATGTGATTTAAACGTTGGCGAATTTATCTGGACAGGTGGCGATTGTCACATTTATGCCAATCATTTTGCGCAGGTGAAATTGCAACTCAGCCGCACCCCTTACCCGCTCCCGCAACTCGTCATTAAACGTAAGCCGGATTCGATTTTTGATTATCAATTTGCCGACTTTGAAGTCGTCAATTATCAACATCATCCCCACATTGCTGCCCCTGTAGCCGTTTGACTCCATAGCGAGAGGCCAGATGTGAGCGCAGCTACTATCAACCTCAAGAAATTTAGTTTTATGTGTCGT
>JANMKB010000658.1:0-2116 GCA_031371805.1 Blastocatellia bacterium
TGAAAAGAATTCGCGTCTTGAAGCCGAGGCCGAAATTGTTCGTTTACGTGCGGAGCTGGCACGCCTGCAAAACAGGTAAGATAGGCGTCCCGCCTGTCTCCTCTTGAAAGCTTTGGACAGGCGGGACGCCTATCCTACCTGAGGAAATCATGTTCAATAAAGTTTTAGTCCTTTCTGCTTCAGCCGGAGCGGGACATTTACGCGCCGCCCAAGCGGTCGAAAGAGCTTTGCTCGAAGCGAACGCCGCCCGCGAAGTTCGCAACCTTGACACGCTCGAATACACCAGCAAAATTTTTCAGCATCTGTATTCCAAAGCTTACATTGATGTCGTTAACAAAATACCGGAACTGCCCGGATTTTTTTATGATCGTTTGGATACGCCGTGGAAAAATGAACGAAGGCGGCTTGCATTGGATAAGCTCAATACTCGTCCATTTGTGAAAATGCTGCGCGAATATCAGCCGGACATGATTGTCTGCACACATTTTCTACCGGCGGAAATTGTGTCGTGGCTGAAAGCCAAAGAACGCCTTGCCAGCCGTCAGGCTATTGTTGTGACTGATTTTGATGCGCATGCGATGTGGCTCTGTCATCACTACGAACAATATTTTGTCGCGCTCGAAGAAACGCGGGTTTACCTTGCAGCGCTGGGAATTCCAGCCGATAAAATCACGGTCAGCGGCATCCCGATTGACCCGATTTTTGCCCAGGCCAAAGACAAATTCGAGATGCGAAAAAAGTACGGACTCGCCGCAGATCGCACAACAATTTTGGTTTCCGCCGGAGGCTTTGGCGTCGGTGCGATTGATGAATTAATTACGGAATTGCTCAAGCTGAAACATCCCGCGCAAATCGTCGCCATCTGCGGACGCAATCAGGAACTAAAAGCTCGCCTTGAGAAAATCAAAGCGCCGAAAAATGTAAATGTCTTTCCTATCGGTTACACGACTGAGATGGACGAATACATGGCAGCGGCAGATATTGTACTGGGCAAACCAGGCGGATTAACAACTACGGAAGCATTAGCAAAAGGCTTGGTTTTCATTGTCGTGAATCCAATTCCCGGTCAGGAAGAGCGCAACTCCGATCATTTACTGGAAGCCGGAGCCGCCATTCGTTGCAATAATTTGCCGGTGCTGAGTTATAAGCTTGATAAGCTGCTGGATGATCCAAAACGATTTGCGTGGATGCAGGAAAACGCCCGTAAAATGGGGCGTCCGAACGCTGCGCACGAGATTGTGAAGAAACTCTTAACCTTGAAAAATTAGCGGTACAGCACCCGGAGCGGTAGCGACGCGGGTGACTGACGAAACCGTACCGCTTACCTGAAACCTATGAAAATTCCAAACTTAAATTGGAAGTTTCATAAGTTTCGTGGTTGACTGCTTCCAATGTTGCAATCCGACGAACAACTCAATTCTCACGACAAAATCGCAGCCACTCATATGCTCTGGGCATCACTTGCATTTGCGGTGATGGCGGCGGTCAGCCATTGGGCGGGTGAGTATTGCGATTGGCAGTTGGTCGCAGTCGCACGCGCTACCGTCGCGTTTTTCTTCTCACTCATCATCGCTAAAATTTCAGGCGTTACACTCGTTTTCTTCGGCCCGAAAACATTGTGGGTTCGCAGTCTGGCAGGCAGTGTCGGAATGCTGTGCAATTTTTATGCGCTCGCACATTTGCCTGTTTCAGATACGTTGACGCTGATGAATACGGCTCCGATTTGGGTGACGTTGATGCTGTGGCTGGTCTTCAAGCAGAAGCCGACGGCTGGAATTCTTATTGCCGTTTTGACCAGTGTTTTCGGGATCATCCTGATTCAGCAGCCGCATTTTGAAGGTGGAAAATTCGCCTGCCTGATGGCCTTGTGCGGAGCGTTTTGCACTTCGATTGCAATGCTTGGACTCAATCGTTTGCAACGTGTAGACCCCCGCGCCATCGTCGTCCATTTTTCAGCGGTAGCAAGCGTGGTGACAGTTGTATTTTTGACGCTCACTAACCGCAAAGATTACTTCGCACAAGTGAATAGCCGGACTACTTTGACCCTGTTATTGCTGGTTGGAATGGCAGGTGTAGCGGGACAAATCGGGATGACTTTGGCCTTTGCCAAAGGTCA
>JANMKB010000700.1:0-15480 GCA_031371805.1 Blastocatellia bacterium
TGCGCCTTGAAGCTGTTGCTCCCACTGTATTTGGACGGGAAGGAAGCATGCCCTTGCAGAATCGTATTGAATTGCCCGCCCAGCCAGAAACGGCTCTGGTCAGGATGGGGGAGAATGGTAGTAATCTCAGCCTGACCTGACACCTCACTGGTTTGACCAAAGGTGTCAGCGACGGTCAGTAGTAAAAGTAAAAGAGCAATACTTTTTATAAATTTTATAAGAATTATCAGTGATTAGATTTCATCTCCACTCAACAACTGTCATCTATTTTCGTTGTGAATGATTTCCTCCTTTGGAACGTCGAGCATAGAATTCATGGTCACAGCTACGACATTGATACCGATAAGCCTTCCACCAGAACAACAGCCAGCACTCCCGGCCGCGCCGTTGGAATCGCTCAAAACTGGTTCCCTGACAGCGTGGGCAAATTTTTCGTGATTCGTTTTGATTAGATTCAGTCGTCACTGGTTAATCGGCATATTCCATTTGACCGTTGGCATCGCGCAGCATCACACAGGAGCCTTCTTTCTCAACCTCAAGTTCAACTACCGAATCATTGGTGAGTTCCAACGACAAACAGGTAGCCGGGCGTGCAAACATCGCTTTTGGTCACAGCTATGACATCGCCGGGAGACTTTTTGGGATCGGGCAAGTCACCGGATTGAGCATAGCTGATGGTGGCAAAGAATAACATGGCTCCTGCCATAAAAATTAATCGGCTGACTTTATTTCGTTGATACATGTCGCCTCCTTCGATTATCTCGTTCTGAGTGCCAACATTAATTTACTCAAATCCCGTTTCATCAAGGAAATTTTGGCACGGACATCGTTGAGCATCGCGGCGCGATCCGCGAGTACATCAAGGCTCAGCTTGCGTTGCTGCGAGACGCCGCTGGTGAGTAATACCAGTTTTTTAGTGGATTTGGGCGAAGTTTTCTCATCAATTCTTCCCGTCGCTGTCCACTGTTTCAGCAACTGTGCGCGGCGCGTTTCGTCGCTGGTTTCTGACGGGGCAATGGCATTCAAATATGTCCAAATTTCTTCCGGGTATTCGCTGTGAAATTCAGCCGGACGGTCAAAAAATTTCGCCAGCATATTTGGTGCAATGCCTAATGCCTGCTTGCCGCCGCGTTGTTGTCTGATCCCGATGACCGAAAGAAAAGTTGCGACTCCACCGCCTGCGACGCCGATAATATTGCCTGCTTTTGCAGTGGTGTCTTTGAATTGGAGCGCCGTTCCTAAGACGCCAGTAGCGCCACCTGCGACAATATTGGCTATCGTTCCAATGGCCAGAGCGCGGTCACGATGAGCTTCCAGCACGGATCGTACCGCTGCAATTTGTCCGAGTTCGCTGTCAATTTCTGCGACCGTGCCATCAATTTCGAGTGAAGCCCTGACGACCGTTTCCGTAATTTGCTGGCGCAGGCTCAACGCTTCTGCGCTCATCACGCCACCACCAACTCCTCGCTCACTGTCTGGTAATTTCATCAGACGCTCAAGCAATGGCGTGACGCCGATTTCTTTGGCGACCTCGGTTGCGCCGGGCGAGAGTGATTGCGCCTGCACTTGCGCCAGACTGAGCAGCGCCGCCGCTAGTAGTAAGCTCACCAATGAAATGAGTAGTTTATTTATTTTCAGCATAGATTACTTTCTATTTTGGACATTGCGAAAAGGAATTTTATGTTACAAAAAGCCTGTGACATTGTTTTGCTCACAGGCTTTTTGCGAAGCCTGGTACGACTACTTTTTGGGGTCTGGCCTGGGCTTGGGAGCAGGCTTTCCCTGCGCCTGAAGCGTAATGTTATTGACAATTTTTTTAGCGCCACAAGTTTTGGCAATACCGGAAACTCCGCCTTTACTACCTGGGTTTGAGGCCGTGCCGCTAAAGGTTGCGACCCCGCCGGTGACGGCTGCGCTGAAGCCCTGTGTTTTGAGCTTTGGCGCAGCCGCGAGGCGTTCCGTGATGCAGGTTTGAATTTCAGTATCAGGTTTTGTCGCTGCGCTGGTTTGGGGAGCTTTGGCTGGCTTCTGCTTTGTCACTGGTTTTGTTACCGGAGCAGGCGCTGCGCTTTGCGCTAAGGCAAATGCCGACGTTAAAATCAGTGTTCCTAATAGTAAGATAATTTTTTTCATGTAGTGAAATTCTCCTTGTGAGTTTATTTTTTGGGAAAAACGCCAAATGAATACATCACTATGACAGATAAATGTGGCATTGGTAGACAGGTCGCTTGAGCCTGAAAGAGTGAATAGAATTTACAATTCATCACTTCCTTAGTTGCGTAATGACTTCCCCGCGCTGTTCGCCAAGCAGGTCATGATCCAGTCGTTGCAAGGCTAATGAAACAACCTCATTGTGATGTAAGTCAATTTTTTCGCGGGACAACTGAAGCCACAGGCGATGCACAATTTCGACATCTTCAGGTTTAATTTTCGGACGATGTGCGCCGAGTTCATACGCCTGCTCCGTCCCATCGGGATTAATCAATTTCAGGACACGGAGCATGCGTTTATTTTCGTGCTGAATTGACTCCCACATATCGCCGATAGCTTTGGCCTGCTGGTCAGCGGACATTTTTGTCGAAACACCCGCCACCAGCGTTGAGCATTCCAACTGGATCGCCGTCATCACTGTTGCCTGAAACGCATCACTCGCGGGCACAACCAGCAGCTTGATTTCCTTGCCCATTTTTTCTGCGACAGCGACAACCCGCGTAAACAACAATTGCTCGTAATCCGTGAATAATTCATCTTCGTACATTTGCTCTTCGCCGGCGCCGGGGCTTTTGATAATCCGCGCTGTCATTACCACAACGTCCTGCTCATCGGTGTTCACATCCTGCAAGGCTTTTTTCAGATAATGCAGATTGTTGTAATCGCGCGCCGTAACCAAAATTCCGCCGGGACGGGCATCTACCAGCTTATTCGTCACCGTTTGCTCAAACACCAGATTGAATTGATCCAGCCCCGACGTATCTTTTTTGCGTTTGGCATTGGCGCGTTCGGAAACCGTAAACAAAATAAAGAAAACCAACGTGAAGGCTATCCCCCAAATGGTGGCAAGTTCTTTGGTGAACAAATTTGTTAAGGCCAGTGCGAACAAGGTTAAGGCAACCGCCAGCAATCCGACGGGCAATTCTACGTTGCCCAGCTTGAAATTGAACGGTACGCGCCACTCACGTGCACCAAGTCGTTTGAAGCGCAGTACAACAATAGACGCAGACATAAACGTAAAGCTCCAGATCACGCCAAAGGCATACGCCTCACCCAACTTAATAACATTTCCACCGCTGAGTACAATAGTGACAATTTGCAGGATCGCAACCATGTCAATGAGGCGATACGTGGTGCCGTATTTTTTATGCGGCGCACGAAACCAACTGGTCAGGACACCATCTTCCGAGACGCGATTCAGCACTCCATTGGAGCCAATGATCGCCGTGTTGACCGCGCCGGCCAGAATCAGGAACCCAACAATGACGACGAACGCTTGGAATAACAACTTCAACCACTCCGGGCCGATGACGCTCATGGCGAGGCCTGACAGTAAATTCCCGGTGTATTGCGGGCGCACCGCATCAGGAATAATCATCACCGCAAAGAAGGATGACAACGAGGTAAAAACCATACTGAAGACAAAAATCACCATCCCAGCGCGCTTCAGATTTTTGAGCTTGGGCGCTTCCAGTTCGCGCGCGACCTGCGCCAACGACTCTTCGCCACTCATCGCCAAAACGGAATGCCCGAAAGCAATCATAATTCCGATCAAGCCAATAGAGGGCAAGCTGGTGTTTTTCAGCCAGCCGAGCGGATGGAATCCAGTTGACGGACTGACCTGAAAATGCAGATTCGACGGCAGCGGCAAAGGCGGCAGCGAAGCCGGATGCTTAATGAGTGTGAGGCTGCACCAGACCACGATGACGACCACCATCACCGCCGTGATTTGCATAATGCGCAGCGCACGTTCCGACGATTCGTGAATGCCGATGATATTGAGCCGCCAGTAATACGCCACAACTGCCACAGAAATTACTACTACCGTAAAATTGACAGGCAATTGCCACGCCCAGCCGAAATGTTCCGCCGATGAATTGATTAGCCCAACAATATATTGCCCTGCGGCAACTACTGAAATCGGGCCAGTCAAAATGTAATCAAACAGCAACGCCGAGACCGCCAGCTTAGCCAGCGTCCCGCCCATCGCTTCTTTGACGACGCGATAGACGCCACCACGTGTAAACATCGTGCAGCTTTCGACATAGACGGCGCGCACCGCATACGAAAACAGCATCACGCCCAGGACAAACCAGGGCGCTGATTTGCCGATGGCTTCTTCCGTAATACCGCCGATGTAATACGCCGTCGAAGCCAAATCATTCAACACAATGGCGGCTGCCCGCCAGAATGAAATGAACGACAACATGACCGAAGTCGCTACCACTACTTTCGTGGTACGACCAGAGATTTTTTCTTGTACTTGAGACATTTTTCCGTGCTCCTTAATTTAACAGGAAACATCGGAAGGAGGTGTTACGAAATTCAATGCTACAAAATAGAAAAACCACGTGACGCTCAACTCTAAAGGCGTTCGCATGGCTGCTACATTTGTAGTACAAGTTTACGATAAAGACCCTTCCGCAAATGCCGACGAGGTTAGCTGACGGACTCGGACTGGAAAGTAGCCCTACCTTTTACGATCAAAAGGATTCGCCCCTTGACGTGTATTGCACGCCAATTTGGTTCCCCCGCACCCACGCTGTTGCGCGTGGGTTTAGGCCGACAATTTCATAAAACTAGCGTCAGTAATTAATCGCTTAGAATTAATACTGACAATGCCAGTCTACGTCTCGCTTCTTTCTTTTGCAACGTAGAGAAAAACTGACAGATAAACATATTTGATTTGAGCAGCAACATAATTCTTATCCCAGAATCCTGGCTAACCAATCAGGATGCAATGACCAGCCCAGGAATCCTGATAATCCAAAAATAATTCCCATCGTCGTTAACGCCAGCGCAAAAATCAATAGCCATTTCTTTTTGACCAAAGCCGTGATTCCATAGAGCGCAATCGCAATTGTGAACACGGCATCCGCCATATCAAACTGGTCATCGTGTGTATTTAGTTGGTCATATTCTTTCGCAAAATTTTCAGCTTTGGTTTTGATTTCTTCTTTTTCCTGCTCGTAACGCTTTGCTTCGTCCAGATATTTTTTGGATTTTTCTTCAAGCAGAGTGCGAGCCGCCGGAGCCAGTGTTGATGCGGTCGCAAGCTGTGTCTTCACTTGCTCCATCATATTTTCTGACAACAATTGCTTCGTGCTTTTCGCCTGATAATACGTCCATGCATCAACGCCGCGTGCCTGAGCCTGCGTCATGGCTTGGACGATGTTTCCATCTTTGATGTTACAAATTGCCATGCACGTCGCAGTCAGCGCCACGAGAACGGCGATCCATGAATTCAGTGATGATTCGGCTTTTGGTTCAATGGGTTCCTGAACAACTTCTGAAATTTCACTCATACGGTTTTCCTCTGTTTGCCTTCAAAAACTAAATACAAAGTTGGTAACACGAGCAGCGTCAAAATAGTCGCGGAGATCAGACCGCCAATGATGACGACGGCTAATGGCTTCTGCGTTTCTGAGCCAATGCCGTGCGAAAGCGCCATTGGTAATAATCCCAGCATCGCTAATAACGCCGTCATTAACACTGTTCGCAGACGCACGATGGCTCCCTGCAATACTGCGTTGAATGGTTTATGCCCTTCATCGCGGAGTTGATTAAAATAGCTCACCATGACTACGCCATTCAGAACTGATTGTCCAAACAATGCAATGAAACCGATGGCAGCGGAAACACTGAGCGGAATACCTGTGATGAGCAAAGCAAAAATTCCACCGATGATTGCGAAGGGAACATTGAGTAAAATCAAGACTGTACTTTTCACCGAACTAAACGCATTAAAAAGCAGTGCGAAAATCATCAGGATGCTGACCGGAACAATTAATGCCAGCCGTTTCATGGCGCGTTGTTGATTCTCAAATTCACCGCCAAAAGTTAAGTAATAACCTTTCGGCATTTGAATATTTTTGCCAACTTTTTCCTGCATTTCCGCGACAATGCTGCCCATATCGCGGTCACGAATGAAAACGCCAATCGCCATCACTCGCGTCCCGAATTCGCGGCTGATATTCATCAATCCGGTTTTGACGCCGATGGTCGCCAGTTGGTCGAGTGGAATCCTTTGACCGGATGGCGTATCCACAAAAATATTTTTGATGTTTTCCATTTTGCGCTGCTCTTCGCCGAGGCGCACGGCGACTGCGAAGCGCTTTTCACCTTCCCAAACTTCGGTCGCTTCCTTGCCGCCGAGCGCGGTTTCGATCACGTCCTGAATGTCGGCTACATTTAAGCCGTACCGCGCAGCTTTGGCGCGATCAATTTCAATTTGGAGTTGTGGGATTTCGCCAAAACGATCAATAAAAGCGCGGGCGACGCCACGAATCGGCTGAATTGTTTGCAGCACTTTCTGGACATTTTCGGTGAGAGTTTTACTGTCCGGGCCAAAAACTTTGATGACGATTTGTCCGTCAATTTGCGAAATGCTTTCCAGCACATTGTCGCGGATGGGCTGTGAAAAACTTGGCTCAATGCCGGGAATGTCATCCAGCGCCGCATCCATTTCTTTGATCAATTCTTCACGTGTGATGTGCCGCTTCCATTCGTCAGGCGGATACAAATCTACGAAGGTTTCCGTAGAATTGATGAGCTTCGGATCAGTGCCATCTTCAGGGCGTCCGGCTTTGGAAATGACCGAACGGACTTCGGGAAATTTGCCCAATCGTTCACGTACTTTGGTCATGACTTTTTGACATTCGGGTAGCGAAATTCCAGCAGGCAAAAAGATGTTCACCCAAATTGTTCCTTCGTTGAGTTCAGGCAAAAATTCACTCCCCAAAAAAGGAACAACGGAAAGGCTGATGCCTAACGCCAGCACCGCCGAAGTCAATACGGTGATGCGATGATTGAGCGCCCACGTCAAAATCGGACGATAAATATTTTTGCAGGTGCGGATGATGATATTTTCTTTTTCGGAAATATTTCTCCGCAGCAAAAAATAACAGAGCAGCGGCACAAGCGTCAGCGAAAAAATTAATGAGCCAATCAACGCCGAAGTGACGGTATATGCCATCGGTGCAAAAATTCTTCCTTCGTGTCTTTGCAACGTGAAAATCGGAACGTGCGCTGTGATAATAATCAGCATCGAAAAAAATGTCGGACGCCCGACTTCATTCGTAGCCTTTAAAATTGCGGCTTTGATCGCCGACAAATCGCGCCCAAAACTTTTCTGATGCGAGTGTTCGGACAATTCACGGAAGATGTTTTCAACGACGATGACCGCGCCGTCTACGATAATTCCAAAATCCATCGCGCCGAGCGAAAGCAAATTCGCAGGGATTCCTTTGATCGTCAATCCCATAAAAGTTGCCAGCAACGAAATCGGAATCATCACTGCAACAATCAACGCAGCACGCACATTTCCCAAAAATAACCACAACACAAAAGTGACGAGCAACGCCCCTTCCGTCAAATTTTTGAAGACGGTTTTCAGCGTCGTAGCGATCAACCACGTCCGATCATAAAACGGCACGATCTGCACATTTTTCGGCAGGACAGTATTGTTGAGCGAATCAATTTTTTCCTTGAGCGCCGTCAAAACTTCAGACGGATTTTCGCCTTTGCGCATCAGCACAATGCCTGTCACTACGTCGTCATCTTTGTCCTGTCCGGTAATGCCCTGACGCGGAACAGAGCCAATTTCAATGCTGGCAATATCTTTAACCAGCAGCGGAGTGCCGTTGCGTTCAGCTAAAACAATGTTGCCAATATCATCAGCGGATTTCAGCAAACCGATGCCGCGAATCAAATATTGCTGTTCGCCTTTGTCTACAAAACTGCCGCCAACATTGGAGCTGCCACGCCCCAGCGCATTCGTCAATTGCTGTAAGGTAATGTTGTAAGACCGCAACTTCGCCAGATCGGGTTGCACCTGATATTGCTTGATGAAACCGCCGTAGGTCACGATGTCGGCGACGCCGGGAACCGTGCGCAGTTGTCGTTCGACTGTCCAATCCTGAATGGATCGCAATTCGGTAGGACTCACGTCGGTGCTCTTCAAACGAAAGCGATACAGCTCTCCGACGGGAGTTGCGAGTGGGCCTAAAGTCGCCTGTACGCCCGGCGGCAGCGCAACACTTTGGATGCGTTCCAGCACTTGTTGGCGGGCGAAATAATCAGTGACCGAATCGTCAAATGTCACGACAATAAATGACAAGCCAAATTGCGTATGCGAGAACACGCGCACCGAATGCGGCAACGCGCCAAGTGAGACTTCAACCGGAATCGTGATTTGTTTTTCAACTTCTTCGGCGGCGCGTCCGGGAAATAAAGTGATGACATTGACCTGAATATCGGTGACATCAGGAAACGCTTCAACAGGTAATGATTTGAAGGCGGCGACGCCTGCCGCGATGAACAACACCGCGATCAAAATCATGAACAATGGTTGGTTTAGGGCGAACGAAACGAGACGATTAATCATAAAAAATAAACGCTAATTTGCATCGTCCTTTTTGATGGAGAGTCCATTGTTGAGGAGCATCGCGCCATGTGTCACGATGCGATCTCCGGTTTTCAACCCCGCTTCGATGACCGTGAAACCCTGTTCGTCCTTTCCGGTTTTTACTTTTTGTTTGCGATATTTTCCGGGCGCTTCTTCAATGAAGGCGACTGAACTATCACTTTGCACGATGACTGCGCTCGACGGAACTGACACGACGGATTGCAGAACCGCGGCGCCGATTTTTATTTTTGCAAACATGTCCGGTTTGAATTTTCCATTCGGATTCGCCATCAAGCAGCGGACGCGAACGGTGCGTGAAGCGGCGTCTACCGTTGGATTAATGAAAGAAATTCGTGCCGGAAAATAACGATCAGGAAATGCCGGGACGGACACCTGCACTGGCGCTCCGACGCGAATGCGCGACAAATTGCTTTCGTACACATCAGCCATCACCCAAACGCTGGACAAATCCGAAATCAAAAACATCGGGTCAGGCAGATCGGGTTTGATGAATTGTCCGGGGCCGATTTTACGCTCGACTATCGTGCCGGAAATTGGCGCACGAATCGTCAGGCGACGATCAATTTTTCCACCTGACGTTTTCATCTGCTCAATTTCTTTGGCGTCTTTCCCGAAGAAAGCAATGCGGCTTTCGACCAAATTGACGGCAGCTTCAGCGCGACGTAAATCTTCCTTCGCTCGTAACAAATCGTTTTCTGTCAGTTGTAAATCTTTGGTAGCGATGGCTTCGCGTTCGTGTAATTTAAAGTTGCGCTCGTGCGCTCTTTCGGCGGCAGTCAACGCAAGTTTTGCTTTGTCTACATCTGATCTGGCGGCTGATAAATCATTTTCGGCGACGACCAAATCCGGCGCTTCGATGATGAGCAAAGGCTGTCCGCGTTTGACGACATCGCCTTTGCTGGCGAGCAATTCAACGATGCGTCCGGCATACGGCGTGAATACGGGAGACATATTATCCTCGTTGAAAGCGACCTTGCCCGTGACTTCGCCTTCGGTTTGTAAGGTGCGTTCTGTGACAGCTTCAACAGTCAGTTGTTTCTGTTCGTCCTGATCGGCTACGGCGACATCAGGAGGAACCGAAGCCGCTGCTGGCCTGGCTTCAGTTGTGGCTTTGAAATTCGCCGAAGCTGCTTTTTGTTTCAATAGAAATCCACCGCCGCCGAGCAGGGACAGCAATAAAATTGCGCCGATGAGCGTATACAATTTGCGATTGTGACGAACGGGTGCAGGCGCAGCTTCGTGATGAATTTCTTCTTCATTGCTTACTTCCTGCGGTTCTGTTTCCTGAAGTTTTGTCGCTGACATAATTTTACATCTCCAATTAAAGCTAATTTATCGTAAGGGTTTTCCAATGGCGTATTCGAGTTGCCACAAACTGTTTTGGTAATCGGCGCGTGCCTGGTTATAGGCGGTGATGGTCTGGTTGTAAGCGCGTTGCGCATCCAGTACTTCAAACAAGCTTAGTGCGCCTTCTTTGAAACTGTAGGCCGCGATGCTGCGCAATTTTTCGACCTGATTCAGATTTTGTGTGTTGTAAAGTTCCAGCATCCGCCGCGCTGCCAGATAGGATTGATACGCTTTTTCGACATCATTCACGGCTTGTGTTTCCGCTTGCTTCAATAAAGCTGCGGCGCTCATTTGTTGTGCTTCGGCTTGCGCGATACCGGCTTGTTGATTGTTGTACGTGAAGAGCGGGATTTGCACGACGACGCCGAGCGCGTGATCCTGTCCGACCCGTTGCAATTCATAACCGATACTGAAGTCGCGGGTGCGCTGTGCCTGCGCTAATTTGATGGAGCTACCTGTGGCGAGCAGCGTATTGCGAGCGGCGATGACATCAGGTCGTTCGGTTAAGGCTGTCGTGCGCAATTCCGAAATCGCTGTTGCGAGAGGACGATCATCAAATCTATACAACAGATCAAGCGGCGCACTCGCTAACGATTCAAATTGTTTTGTTTGCTCAGGTGTATACGATACTTTTTCAAAACGCGGGTTTTCGTTGCTGGCAATTTGTCCGCCGGAAATTTCTTCAACTTTTGCGCCTAATAAATTAATGACATCGCGCACCGCCTGTTCATAGGCTGTGCTTGCTTGCAACACTGCCTGCTGAAATTGCAAACGTCCGGCGCGCACGCGATACACTTCAACGCCTGCGACATCACCTTGCTCGACTTTGATTTCGGTGAGCTTTTCCGTTTGCGTGTATTGCTGTTCGGTGGATTCCGCAACCAGTAAATTTTCACGTGCCAACGTCGCTGAAGTAAACGCCAGTCGGAGCTGATAAAGCTGCGTCCGCATCGCGTCCAGCATTTGCGCTTCAGAGGTTTTAATCTGGTACTGAGCAACCTCTGTTCGCAATTCGCGTTTGTTGCCGCGTTCCCAGATTTTGTCTACGCGGACTGTGAACGTTGGTTGCGCTCCGGCATTCGTATCAGTATTGGTGATGCCGTGATACGGGTGCCCGACATGAAATTGCTCCGCGCCAATCGTCAGGATGGGGTTCGGTTTATAGCTCGCCATTAATTTCGCAGCGCGCCCGGCTTCGACGTTGTATTTGGCCGCAATGATCGAGAGATTGCGCTGAATCAGCAGGCTTTCGGCTTCGGCTAACGTGAGCCGTTTAGGAATTGGAACAAGTGGTGCAGGCATTTGCGCTTGTCCAGATGAACACAACAACGAGAAACCGAACGCGACAAACGCGATTCCGGCTACAAGCAGGTTTTTCATAAGCTAAAGTAAGCTTCAACCTGACAGCTCACAACTATCGGTTGATAAGTGTTTCAGTTCAGATTTTTATTGATTGGGGAAATTGCCTTACCGCGTATGAGCGGTTGGCGGGCCACGTTTACTGAGGTGTGTCAGGCATTGGGAGATGCCGATGTGATGCGAGAAAGAAAATTGTCTAAGCTGGCGGGTAAAGGCAAAGCTTGTCTGTGCCTTGCCAGGCAAGCCCGCTAAATATTTGGCAAGTGAATCGCCAGACAGATTGTCGCTGTCCTGACTATCGGCAAATTTTGCATGATTGTTACCTGCCGGGACGAAGCGATTGGCTAAATCATAATCTTCAGGATGGTCAGCTTTGACAAACTGACCATGTCCGTCGCCCAGCCAGATCATCGGCGCAATCAATGTATCTTTGGCAATCCAGACTAAATCCTGATCGTCGTCATTATCAATATCACTTGCGACTAAGCGCCCCTGCCTCAATTGTGCTACGCCGGATGACAGATGCTGTGTTAGCGAATTGCCGAGCGTAATCCTGATTGTACTGTTTGATGAAAGCTCGGCCTGATCGGGTTGATTGTCGTTGTCGAAATCGGAATGAACGGCGGCAGGAAAAATCTCAGGTAACAGATCAGCATTGGCTGGCGTGACACTCGGCGTTGCGCAGCGGTCAGGCGGCGTACTCAGGCACGGCAATGATGCCAGCGACAGCGCCAGCATCATAAAAAGCGATAGTGTGTTATGCCTTGTCCGAGCTTTCATAAGTAACACTCAAGCAGCATAACATACAAAAATTCAGTGTGGGAAGCAACCGGAAGTTTGAATAACCTTTCACCGAAGGATTATTTTTTGTAGCGCTTCACGAATGCAGTCATTTTTTTCCGCGACAGCAACGCTAATCCAGCACCGAGTAAAGTGATTGTCCCAGGTTCCGGCACTGGTTGTGGCTGCTGGCCGGGGTTTCCAGGCGTCGGGGTTGGGGTTGGATTGCCACCAGGTGTCGTTTCAATCGGTACAGTCGGTGGCTGATTGACCAAACCAATAACTGGGGTTGAATGGTCACCACCTAATAAGGCGCCAATCACAGCAACTCCGGCAACCAGAGGAATAGCAATTAACCATTTCCGGGAAAAACCATGCGGAGAAATTACATCAGGTTCGACACAAGCGTCTGAGCAAATTACCCCTGGTCCGTAAGGAATCATCCGCCCATCCGCGAGGCGCACGAATTCCGGCTGATCCAGGCTTTCTACCGTAATTTTTGTTTCAGTTGGTTCGGACGGATTGGAAGCGGGCAGATTCGCTGCGCTGGTCTGCTTTAAATCCTGCGAATTATTGATTTGGGTATAGCTGATGGGCGCTGCCTGCGCTGCAAAAACCATCGCGCCACAGATAATGAATGTTAGCCCCGCTCTGAATTTCATAACTTTTACCTTATCCTTAATTTGTCACTTGTAACTGCTCGGCTTCCAGTTCAGGTAATCAATAAATATCAACCGCATACTGTTTGGGTGATGAATGCGTTTAGGTGACCACCTGCATGAAACAGCTAATTCTTCATGAATCGAAGATAGAAATATTTTTTTCAGAGGATTGTTAGAATTCGTGATAATTGACTGGTATTTAGCTGCCATTGCTAATTTATTACCCTTGCTGCCGATGACGGGGCGTTCGGCATCGTTCGTAACAAATTTTTATTTAGAAAAAGGAGAATTAATAAAATGGACCCGCGCCCTGTGATCCTCTCTCAGCAGGTGTGCATGAGTTACCAGTCTCAGGAAGTTTCAAGCCTGATGAAGGCCGCAACCCAGTTACCCCCATACGAAATTCAGGAATTTACTCGTTATATTCGCATTGATTGTTATTCATTAGGTCGCCGGGGTTGGCGTTGCGCTTTTATCATCTCGAAAGCTTCAGAAAATCAACCGGACTGTATGCTTGATGCCATCGAATATATCCCTGAACTTACTTTTCATCACGCCTTAGCCTCGCTTGGACATCTTGAAAATTGCGGACTCCAGCGGCTGAAATATGGACTGTAATCTTGTTCGTTGTTCTTTGCTGGTTATACGTTGTAGGATTGAGCCTGAAACTTTTTCCAATCATTTATAACTGACAAAGGACTACGAATCATAATGTCTGAATTAGCTACCAAATCCTGTGCGCCTTGTCGTGGTGGTGTTCCTCCACTTGGCAGTGCTGAAATTGCCAAATTTCTGAGCGATCTGACCAGCGGGTGGGAAGTCATTGCGGAACATCACTTAAAAAAAGAATTTAAGTTTCCTGATTTTCGGACGGCGCTGGATTTTACCAACCAGGTAGGAGACTTAGCCGAAGCGCAGGATCATCATCCCGATCTTTATCTGGCCTGGGGCAAAGTCGAGATTACGCTCTGGACACATAAAATTGATGGCCTGCACGAAAATGATTTTATCCTCGCGGCAAAAATTGATCAGGTGCAAGCACAGTGAAGACTGAATCAACCGTCGCAATCAATCCAGCCCACCAACCATTCGAAGTCGCTTTTTTCACGCGAAAAGTCTGGCTGACCTATGCCATCGTGACTCTGAATGTGCTTATTTTTATTATCCAGGTAAAATTTAGCGCATCTCCGGCTCAGGCAATTCGTAATGGCAGCGATTTTCAGACGCTCCTTAATTTCGGGGCAAAAACGAATTTCTGGCTCATCAATCAGGGACAATGGTTTCGCCTGATCACCCCCATATTTTTGCATATTGGCTTGACGCACCTCGCGATCAATTGTTATTCGATCTGGCAAATCGGGCCTATCGTCGAGCGTTTATATGGCCCAGGCCGTTTCGCGGTGCTTTACCTGATCACCGGAATCGGCGGTTCCATTGGCAGCCTGATCGGAGTTTATTTGGGCAAAGTTGATGTCGTGTCGGCGGGAGCTTCCGGGGCAATTTTTGGCTTGCTGGGCGTGTGCCTTGTGGCGAGTTATAAATATCGAGATGAAATGCCCGCCCAGTTTCGCCGTGCACTGGGGCCTGGCCTGATGCCTGTGATTGCGCTCAATTTACTATTCGGATTCATCAACAATACGACCGCGATGTTCGGGAACAAAACTCCCTTGACATCACATTTTATCGGTAACTCGGCGCATCTTGGCGGGTTAATCACAGGTGCGATTGTCGCGCTGTTTATTCCTTACACGTTACTCAATCAAAACATCAATTCTCGGACTGAGAAAATTATGCTGTGGGCGTGTATCCTGCTGACAGGCTTTTGTTTTGCGCGCGCCTATTGGATGCGCCCCTTTCGTTTCTAGGAGCTTAGCTATGACCATACAAAAAATTGGCGTCCTCGGCGCTGGTCTGATGGGTGCAGGGATTGCGCAAGTCGCGGCCACCAGCGGTTTTCAGGTTACTCTTTTAGAAGTCAATGAAGAGGCCTTGCAAAAAGGCTTAGGCGGGATTGAAAAGTCGCTCCACCGAATGGTCGAAAAAGGTTCCATCACTGCCGCCAGCAAAGATGAAACGATGGCTTGCCTGCGTGGGACAACTAAACTTGACGACTTAGCCACTGCCGACATTATCATTGAGGCCATCATCGAAAACCTCGCCATCAAGCGCGAGACGTATGCGAAACTTGATCAGCTTTGCCCGGCTGCAACGATTTTCGCTTCCAACACATCGTCGCTTTCGATCACCGAAATGATGACCGCCACGAGCCACGAACGTCAGCGCCGTTTTGTCGGCATGCATTTTTTCAATCCTGTGCCGCTGATGAAATTGGTGGAGGTCATCAAAACTATCGTGACCGATGATGAGGTTTATCAGGCAGCCGTCGCGCTCGGTGTGGCACTGGGAAAAACCGTCGTGCAGGCCAGTGACAAAACGGGATTCATCGTTAATCGCCTGCTGGTGCCTTATCTGCTTGATGCAATTCGCACTTTTGAAGAAGGCCTCGCCTCAATTGCCGACATTGATAACGCCATGAAACTTGGTTGCGGTCATCCGATGGGACCATTAACACTGGCGGATTTCGTCGGGCTTGATACGCTGTGCTATATTGCGGAAATAATGTTCCAGGAATTTCGTGAAAAAAGATTTGCGCCGCCGCCACTGCTGAAGCGAATGGTGCAGGTCGGAATGCTC
>JANMKB010000715.1:0-3558 GCA_031371805.1 Blastocatellia bacterium
GGTGAAGCTGAAAAAAAGGGTAGTGTCCTAAAGCTATGTTGCCGCTGAACCAAAAATTTTCCCCCACGAAGCCACACCAAGAAAACACGAAGTTTTACCACGATCTTTGTGTCCCTTTTGTGTGGTTTTGTGGACGGACAGTCTTTCTTTTGGGCAGCAACAATAGGACACCGCTCATTGCATCAACAAACGCAGCGCATCTATGCGCGCGGTCATTTCAGCCGTAGCCATGTTCGGGCAACTTCGAGCGCGACGCAACTGCGCGGGCGGCGACGAGTTCCTGATCTTCGACGGCCTGTTCGGCGCGCCTGAAGCGTTCGGGGTCACAAAGCTGCCAAGCCTTTAGAACTTCCCCGCCCGATTGCTTTTCGTTGCCGCCCCGCCCCGCCCCGCTGTATTCAAAAGGGGAGACAAAAGAGAGGTGAACTCTATGACCTTAACCAGCAGCGAACAAATCGCACCTGAGATTGCGCAAGCCCTCATTGCCCAGGCCACCGCGCGCGGTCTCACGGTCAACGGCTACTTGCGCCAGGTGCTGGGACTGAAGGATAAGCCGCAAGAGTCGGCGCTTGCCGAAAGAGACCGCAGCCCCACGCAATGAGGCAATGTTTGCAGTCCGGCAAGAAACCGCAGAGAGGTTGAAAACGATGCCGGTCAGCGGTTCAACGGAAGCTTCGCTAAAGCTCTTGCACGAAGGACGAGCAGGATGTACGGCTCTGAGCCAACCGAGTAACCTCGGTGCGGTGATAGTTGATTCCAACGTTCTTGTTTCCATCTGCTCGAAAGAAACCACCCATCCCACAGCACAGCAAGCCTTGAATGATTACACAGCGAAAGGTTGGGTTTTCTACGCGCCCGGTGTGATCGTGGTGGCAGAGTTCCGCTCTTTGATGCGGGCGTTTGGTGTTATTCAGCAAGCTACAGGACAAGAGGAGTGGCAGAAAATATCCGCCGCCAGAAAGAATGATCTGCTGGTTTACATCGCTCTTTCGCGGTTTGGCAAACGACCGAACTTCACCGCATTACCAAATAATTTGCAGCAAGACATCAAAGCCTTTTGGGGCACTTACACGAATGCTTGTACGATGGCAGACAAATTACTTTTCAGCTTGGGGCAGGATCGTGTGATTGCTCAGTCGTGTAAAAAAAGCCCGATTGGAAAATATGTCGGCAATGCACTGGATGTTAACGTTTCCGCGCTGGATGAAATTGATCCCCTCTTGCGAATTTTTGAGGGGGCTGCGGCTGCACAGGCGAAGCGACCGCCACCATCACCGATGAAGTCGGGCGCAAAACCAGACAAACCAGCGCTGTGTATTTAGATCAAATGACTTAATAATCCAGCGCGCAACTTAGGCGCAAACCAGGTAGCGTTGGGCGGCATAATTTCTCCGGCGGTGGAAGCTGAGGATATGCTTTCGCCGCAGCCTTACATTCCTGCCAAAATAAAAGGCCGGAAACATTTCCGGCCCTGATCGTGACGAATCAGCTTACTGCCAATTTATAAACTAATTGCTGCCAGCTTTTTTAATTGTCTTACCTAATTTTTCAGTTCCCTGGCCAACTTTTTTGATTCCTTTTTTGGTGCCTTTGACGGTCGCCTTGCCAACTTTTTTGGCCCCTTTGGCAGTGGCTTTTGCGGCCTTTTCAGCGCCTTCACCAACATTCTCGGCTCCTTCTTTGACGCCTTCTGCTGTGCCTTTACCTACTTCTTTTGTGCCTTTGCCGATACTCTTTGCGCCTTTCTTGATTTTTCCGCCGGCACTTTGCATGGTGGCGCCGCTGTTGGGTGCGACTAAACTTACCGCCAGCGCTTCACCAACTAAAAAAAGAGAAAGAACCAAAATTGTCATTATTTTTTTCATTAACATATCCTCCGTATTGATAATCCGAAATTGGATTTGATCTGGACAGGTAGTTTATCGTTTCGCTGCTCCTTTTACCAATTCTGACCTTTTAATTGGTAAAGATTAATAAATTTACTGAGTGTTTCCAAATGAGCTTAAGCTGGAAAAATTTGCTGGCGTTAACCTCTTCAGCAGGCGGGACGCCGACTATACATATTTTTTAAATACCGCTCCGTAACAATTCCTGCTCTTGCAAGCAGGGCGCGAAAAACAAATAATTACTACGAAAATATTTACCTGGTAATTTGATGTTCCTGGAAAACTAACTACCGTAAAACGTAAGACAGGCTGTGAGCCTGTCCAAACAGACTAACAGTCTGTTTTACGATTTTTATTACGGCTTTTATTTTTCAATTGTCATAAAATTACTACTAACCGGAGGATGATTATGTCTGAAAACCCCGTCAGCGATACTGTGACGATGATCAACAGTCTCGACAAACAACAGTTACAACAGTTGGGCAACTCACTTGACAGCGCCACGCTGGCAAAAATAAATACCAGATCAATGGGAGGACAAGTCGGCGGCGTGATGCGGAAGCTCGCTGGTCTGGCTGTTTTGTTGTTGATTGGTGCGTTAATTGTCGGCCTTTTTGCCTATCTTTACCTCAAGCAAAAAATCGCTTCCGGTGAGCGGAATAGTGCGCAGGCAAGCTGGGGTTACACGGTGGAGCAATACCAGTTCCGTAACCGTATGCGCCTGAATTTGTGGAGTGATTCAAGTCTTTTCAGCGGTTCCAGCGATGCGACCTTTGATTTGGATCAGGTGAGTGTGATCAAGCTGACTGAGGAGCGCTGGCTGGCGGACAGCCGTGCGGTGTATTTGAATCTTGTGGTCAACGCCGCGAATAAATTGGGCGCGGAACAAACCGCCAAAGTAATTTACGATTTTCAGCGGGGTGAAATGTATACATTCTCACCCGTAGATTTATGGCGCGTGCCTGGCGAGCCGAACAAAAATGTTCAGATGTCGGAAGCTGAATTTCAGTCCGTGCTGAACAAATTTTCCGGCCAAATACCAATTATGTCATTGCCGCTTCCCAACGCTTCAATCGCACCCGGCAGCACTCCCAGTATCGTGCCGATAGCCCCCAGCATCGCGCCCTCGGTGACTTCATCGCCGCTGCCCTCACCTTCAGCTTCGCCGGGCAAGGTGGATTAACCGCCGGGAAAAAAGGGAGTCAGCATCGTGGTGAAAAAAATTGGCATTCTGATTTCTGGTCGTGGCTCCAATCTGGTCGCGCTGGCGGAAGCTGTCCGCGCCAGAAAAATTCCTGCGGCGGAAATTGCCCTCGTTATTAGTAACGTGGAAACGGCTGGTGGCCTGGCAAAAGCGCGCGAGTATGACATTGCCACGGTGGTGCTGGATCATCGCGGCAAAAGTCGTGAAGAACATGACCGGGCAATGGCGGCGGCATTGCACAAAGCGGGCATTGATTTAATTTGCCTGGCGGGTTATATGCGCCTGCTCTCGCCCTGGTTTATTCGTGAATTTTCGCCACGCATTTTAAATATTCACCCATCGTTATTGCCTGCCTTTCCAGGCCTGGATGCGCAACAACAGGCCTTTGAACGAGCTCAAAAATAGCACTGTCGAGGCGGGCGTATTAGAGCGGCGCGGCGCGCGGGAAAGTCGTTTTCGCTTGCTGAA
>JANMKB010000744.1:0-14726 GCA_031371805.1 Blastocatellia bacterium
GTTTCGCCGCGCTCAATCGCAAGGTCTACTTCTTTCAGCGCAAAAAATTCATCGCTGCCAGATTGTCCGCGCGAACTGGGCAGCAGGTTTTTCGTCAATCTTCCTAATTCCTCGCGGATGGATTTTGAACCCAGACGACTGAGACGATATTTTTTGGAAACTTTATCTAAGACAACAATGCTCATAAAACTGTTATTCGTTTCGAGTTTCGGGTTTTGCATTTCGAGGAGGAAACGTAGTTCGTTACCAACAAATTATTAGTGAGCCAAAGACTCGAAACCCGAAACCCAAAACTCTGTCCTCGAAACGCAAAACTAAACTAAATCTGCGAATTCACGCTCCAGGTGCTTGAAGTATTTGTAGGAGGCTAACAGCACAATAACCGAGATGACGGTCGCAATGCCTAAGAATTTCAAGTCAGGCGTTAAGCCCTGGACGACGCTTTTGCGATAGCTGTCAATAATTACAGCCATCGGATTTAATGTCATATAGGCGGTGTAAAGTACTTCGCTTTTTTCTTTGACCTTGGAGGCCGGATAGAGAATGGGCGTGGCGAACATCCAGACCTGAATGACTAACGGCATTGCATAGCGAACATCACGATACAAAACCGTGAAGGCCGAAAGAAAAAAGCTGACGCCGACAGTGAAAATTAGCTGGATCGCGATTAAAGGAATGACAAAAAAAATGTTCCAGTTAATCGTTACCTCAGCGTGATAAAAAAGCAGTAAGCCAACGAAAATTACAGCGGCAATCAGGAAATCAATAAACGCCGCCAGCACACAGGACAAGGGAATGATTTCGCGCGGAAAATAAATTTTTGTAATGACGTAAGAGTTTGTAATCAGACTGGGAATTGCAAAGGAAAGCGCCGTCGAAAAAAACGTCCAGGCCAATAAACCAGTGTAGGAAAACAACGGATACGGCATTCCCGCATCGCCTTTCATGCCGGCGAAATATGAAAAGAAAATGCCAAACACCAGCATCAGCGAAAGTGGTTGCAGCACTGCCCACACTGCCCCCAGCGCCGTTTGCTTATAGCGAATCTTGAGTTCGCGTTGCGTGACGAGTTGTAATAATTCGCGGTGATGAACCAGTTCTTTGAGATGAGCCAGAGTGCTGTCACTCCACTCCACCATGCTCCGCAATTCGGGTTCGGGGTTTTCGATTTGATGAGGTGGCGGCGTGGTAATGAGCGGTTCCGGTTTGATTTCTTTTTCAATTGCTGTCACAGACATGAATACTTTTTTATCTCCTGATCTTATTTCTTTTACGATGAGGCAGCTATCGCGTTCTGAGAAGGGTTCAAATCTTCGTTTGGCTTTCTGAAGGCTGGCTTTCCTGCCAGGCCTGCATTTCTCTCTCGGTTTCAGGGTTTTCAATTCCCTTTAGTAACTTAACCTTTTTTACTGATAACACACGCTCGTAAAGGTCAGAATAGCGCAGCGCAATATGCGTCCAGTCACGTTGCCGGAGGATATGTGCCCTGGCCCGTTTGCCAATCTCACGGCGCTCGTGGGGATTATTGAGCAAATGAGCAATCGTCCCGCCCAGAGCCACTTTATCGTCGGTTTCAACGATAAATCCGGTCTTGTTATGACGAATCAATTCAGCCATCGCCCCGACATTGCTCCCAATGACGACACGCTCCATTGCCATTGCTTCCAGCGGTCTGATCGAGGTTGTGAGTTCAGTCATGCGGGTACTCAGGCGCGGGTAAACACAAATATCAATGACCGAATAATAACGCAAAATATCTTCCTGTTCGATGCGTCCGGTAAAAATGAAATGATCGCTGAATTCGCGCGGGACACGGGCGCGAAGTTGGGCTTCAACTTCACCCGAACCAGCCAGAATTAACTTGATGTCACGGCGCTCACGCAACAAATAACTGGCAATGCTGATCAGCCGATCCAGGCCTTCGTATTTATAAAAAGAGCCAATAAACCCAATGACCGTTTTTCCCTGGAGGTTATACCGTTCGATCAATTCAGCATCCGGTGGACGAGGATGAAAAACTTTCGTGTCTACGCCATCCGGGACCTCAATCAATTTCTTCGAACTAATGCCCCGCGCCATCAATTCATTCCGCATGGAATTTGAAGTCGTAATCGCCAGATTCGCACTCCTGATGGCTTTCTCCTCCATCCAGCGCGCCATTTTGTAACGCAGCGAATGATAAGTTGTATGCCCGCTATCAACTGCCGCATCCTGTTCGTAATAACGCAGTTCATAAATCCAAGGCTTTTTGAGTTGCTTCGCGGCTCGTCGTGCGGCTAAGCCATTAAGTGCCGGAGAATGGGCATGAATCAAATCTACTTCACCTTCACGTGCCAGGGTGACAATTCGTTTGGACAGAGCCGCGACATAAGCCTCGTGCCGTAAGCCTGGCATAAAACGTGGTTGCGGCAGAAAGTAAAAGGTCGGCCAGGTGGAGCGATGATGCTGGATGCCCTGTAAGATTTCGCAATCCTCGCCGGTGCTTTCGTGACTTGGCGAAGTCAATACCATCGGGGTTATTCCCATCTGGCGTTGTTGCGCCATCACATAACTGCTGCGAAAGCTGTATGCGCTCAGATAGGGAAGTGAATGGTCAAGAACGTGGAGCACTTTCATTGCTTTGAGGTTAGCTTAAAAACGAACACCTGGTTAAGGGAGAACAGCGAATCTGAACACTTTAAGAGTTCACAAGTGGAAAATTTAACTATCATTAATCAGCTTTCTGATTAGGGCAAGTTTTTTACGATCATCGGCCCGATCACTTTGGTTACGCCGAGGGGCAGGCGCTTCCAGAGGTTAATCAGCAACTCAAACTTCGGATTGGTGGGATTAAGATTGGGCATTTCCTTCGCCCGCACCAGATAAAATTGATAAGGCAGCGCCCGGACTTCCATGCCCCATCCGCGCTTGAATTCATAAGCGCCAGTCCCGGTTTTGCTGCGCCCGAAATCAAAGCGCGTCAATCCTTTGGCGGCGGCGTGTCGCATCAATTCCCAGTACATGAAATTGTTGATGCCAGCGCGATAAAACTCACCATAAGCCCCACCATAATACGGCAGCACAGTATCACGAAAATAAAAGCTCAGCACGCCTCCCGCGACTTTGTTTCCCTGGCGAATCAGCAAAATGTCGCTGGCATTTGGAAACTCTCGCAAAAATTCCGCAAATAATTTTTTGGGAAAAACCGGAGTGCCTAAATTTTTGACGCTGGTGGCATAAACTTCATAAAACTCATCCAGCAATTCTTCGCGTCCAACCTGAGAGGTAAGGTCGTTTTTGGCGCCTTTACGAATCATGGTACGGACATCGCGCGGAAACGATTTCATCATCGCGTCTTCATCGGTCGTCACGGGATGCACGAAAGTGAAATATAAATCTTTGCGCTGCAATTCCTGATCGTCAGTTTCGTTTGTTGCCACTGCATCACGCAATTCCAGGTAATCAACTTTTAATTTTGCGGCGAGGCTCTTGGCTTCATCAAGCAAAGCGATTTGGGTCTCAATGTCATCTGCTACGATTCCGCCATACACGGCATTTGGAGTCGAAACCAGCATTGAGCCGAACAAGCGGCTTTTGACATGAAAAAGCGGCAACACACCTTTGATTTTACCGGCCTGCTCGACCAGTAAATGATGCGGTTGATGTCCCCATACACGTTTAATCACTGTACTCCAGCCACTCAGATGGCAGAACGTAGCCTGGGGTGAAGTCTGGATGAAATTATCCCAGGCTTGCGCGTCAGAGGATTGATACGTGCGGACGGCGGACGGTTTTTGTTTCGTCGGTGATGTTGCGGTTGAGATTTGCAAAGTTGCTGTTTCCACGATAAATAAAATTTCAGTTCGTCGCCAACGCCAGTGCCTGCGTTTGCAAACCCAGGTTTCTCTGTGCTAGGACTTGCCTGACCGAAGTAAAGGCAAAATCTTTCAGGAGTCGTTCCAGTCTTTTTTCAGTGCGACTGAGATTGACACGATGACGCCAGATATTGAGCCGCGTCCCGGGAACGACAGGTTGCCCCGGATCAACTTCCCAGGGATGCAGGAAAAAAATTGCTGATTCGGCTTCACGCCGATTAATGGTTTGCCAACCGAGTCGAAATAACGAATACGGCAGCAGACGAAAGTATCCGCCACCCGAAATCGGTAAATTCACTCCGCCGAGTCTTACTGTTGAAGGCGGAAATTCAATGATCTCGCCTGTTGCACGCTGCAAAATATGGGGAAAGCGTTCGGCCTCCGGCATCCCATAACGGTCGTGATGCACGGGAAAAATTGAAGAGTCATAAGAAAACCCTTCCTCAATTAAGATGTCCAAAGCCCACAAACTTTTGGCGGTGATGGAATAACTTGGGGCACGATAGCCAATGACGGCGGCCCCGATTAAATCTTCAAGGCGCGGCTTGGAGTTGCGTAAATCCTGTCGAAATTCATCCGGCGTTTGCTTATAAATCAATTTATGGTGATAACCGTGGCAGGCGACTTCATGTCCATTAGCAGCGATTTCGCGGATCAGTGACGGGTGTTTTTCAGCGACATAGCCCAGCGTGAAAAACGTTCCTTTGACCTGATTTCGCGCAAAGACCTCAAGCAACAATTGTGTATTGCGTTCGACGCGCGACTCCCAATTTCCCCAGTCTTCACGTTGCACCACATCGGCAAAAGCTTCCACCTGATAATAATCTTCGACATCTACCGTTAAGGCATTAAGTGGCATACGCGGCAAAACGTCAGACGCTGCTTTCGTCTGGTGCAGACCTGGTTGTAAATTTTCGGTCTTCAAGTTGCTCTTACCTGATAGAGAGTCTGTGACTTTCCATGAAATTGAGTGTTATTAGATAGAAACCCCGCCAAAGCTTTCTTGAAAGAGTCTGAGCTGTCTTGTACAAATCAAATATCCTTTAGGGTTTAAGGGATTTAGAAGCGAGGCCTTTAATAGTTTGCATAATAGCCTCTCAACCCGAAATTAGACAAGGAATATTTCATTACATTCTGACAGGAAAGACTTTCCCGCCCTCGGTCGGGTTGTTCACTGGTGCCGGTGTTAGAAATATTCCCAAACTTTTCGTTGCCTGATCTAAACTGTTGGCATCCGCTCAAGAGTCGCAAGGGAAGCGTAGTTGAATTTATTCCACGTGGGAAAATCCTTTTTACCTAGAGTCCTAAGTCGGCGCGTTTCGTCCGTCATTGCCAGCCGAGATTTCAATTGGACAGAGAGTTCATCGGCAAAATGGCTCATTTGCTCAAGTGATGCTTCCGGCTGCAAAAGTCGTTGCATTTCCTGTTCCATCTTACGGCGATAATCACTGACAGATGAATCAGACATTTTAAGCATGGCCGCAATGGAAAGCTGCGATGGTTCTGATGTATCGAAGTAATAATGCCAGAGGATGCGCCACAATTTTTCTGTCCGTTCTGGTTGAAAGCGCATCATCCGGTCAATACGCACCAGAAAATCATGCGCGGCACGGCGCGCTATTTGTTCTTCTTCGCGGCGCAAATTGATTTGTTCAGGAGAGGCAAGGGGAGAAATCAGCAATCGTTCCTGATGCTGTTCATTTTGCTCCGTTGCCTGATCAAGCGAAGAAACGACCGCATCGTAGACAGGCAATTTAGTCAGTGCCAGTGAACGCAGGGTTCGTAAAGAGGTCGGTGAATTTATCGCCTGGAAAATTTCAATCAACAAATCCGCCAGCTCCTGATTCGAGACAATGACCTGCGCGTCGCCTTTACAACCCACGAGTCGGCGATTGCGAATGCGGATTGGAACATTAGCGATTAGCTCCTCAAAAGTTGCACTATCTTTAACCGGCATCTCATTCGACCATTCGCGGAGTCCATAAATTACATTAACTGCCTGACGATACCGTGCTGTCTGATGGCTTTCGGGTTGACGAATGATGCGCAGCCGGGAATCGCTTTCAAGAATTCCGCTGATTCTTCGCACTATGCGGTAATTTTCCGGCTGTCGGCGTCGCAAACGACCGATCATCATATTGGTCAATTCAACCTGAAATATCTCACGTTCAATTTCAGCATCCGTCATCTCTCTTTGCACGTAATGATTGAAACGCGATTTTTCCAGCAGGAGCAAATATAAATCCTGCGTCAAATCAGGCAACGATAGCAGTGAGGTTGAATTTCTGGCGTTATGTTGGTTGCGCTGGACAGAACGAACCAGCGGATGAATTGAGACTAAGCGGTGCAGCGATTGCCATAAACTGGCGGCATCGTTATTTTCCAGCAGCGACTTCCAGGACTTATGAGATACAACTTTCATTAAAAAATCCGTGAGGTGTCAGGCCGTTATGTGTGGTGGCCTGAGGCGCCAAGTCGAACCGTGAGGAATCGCCTGACGCGAATTTTATTAGTGACCCGGAAAATGACTGGCAGAAGAAGCCATTTAACGAAGCGCAATTTGCACCTCTACCGGGATAAATTCAGAGACTTGATTCTGGGGGATAAATCATTTTCTCTACCTGCTTCAAAATGGATTTGTGGGAAAAGAAGCTGGGCTGAAACTGTTAGCGACGTGGGGGAAGAGTTTCCAGCCTCTGAGACCAGCCAGCGATCCCATAAAATTAGCAAAATAGTGCAGAGTATTTTACTTATTATTCACCTGTAAAAAAACTTGCGCTGGATTGCGCGGGATTCCAACACTGCGTAGTGAGGCGCGTTGCCGGACTTAATTGAATTACTGATTACTCAATGCGCGGCAGTATACCTTGAAGAAATATTTGTCGCCAGCTTTTTTTCAGCCTCAGTACAAGATTTTTAATCAACCGTTTAAGTGCTAATCGTAGGCCTCGGCTGCCTGCGACGTTTCCGCCTCAGCCGGCTTTGGTCGTTTCTCAAAAATAGCCGTTCCGATCATTCCGCCAAGTGTAGCGAAGCCCATCAATAAAAGCGTAATTGCGAGTGAAAATAGAAATGAGATGAAGTATTTGAGTAGCGGTTTTTGATAGATACCTTCAATGGCGGTTTTTGATTTTAGCGACGGCGTAGAATCTATCAGATAACTCAAAATTGAATTTGCCAACAATGGGGTCGCCACAAGCGAATATATCAGGCCTCCGATCAACCCTGCCAATAATCCCGCCTTTGCGCCTTTGCTCAGCGTTACTGGTGTCGCTGAACTGTCTGTCAGGAGCTTGGCTGCAATTGCACCGCCCAACAGCGCCCACAAAAAAAAAGCTTGAGCAACGTATGGAATTAAAGCCAGGATGCCAATTGCCAGGCCACAAATCAGCGCTGGTTGGCGCCTAATTATTTCCACCATGTTAATTTCCCCTCCCAAAATATTCCGCACCGAAAGAGCCACCGATGAAGCCGACACATTGCCGTTTGCGCCTCGCCTGTGGTACAAAAATCGTATCAATTAGTTCACTATGCGCGCCTGTAGCTCAGTTGGATAGAGCGGCAGACTTCGAATCTGTAGGTCGGGGGTTCGAGCCCCTCCGGGCGCGCCAATCTTTTCAATAGATTACAAAGCTCACTATAGCCGCAATTTGTATTTTCTTCATGTTTGTTTACATCCTGGAAGCAAAATCTCTGTCTGCCAGCATGCTGAGGTGAATAGTCAGGCGATTATCTATCTGATGCAGTGACAATTCCTAGCTGCTCTTTTGAATTTACTTTTACACCTGCTCGCCAATTTGAATTCAGCCCAATTTGATAAGCTTCAACTTCAGGTGCCAGACAATTTGCCAAAAGATTAAAGCTGCGATGAAAACGTAAGCGGGGCGCGACTAAATATAACAATGGCGACTGGTCGGCGAGTGTGATTCCGGCAAATAATCCACGGCGGGCAAATTCTCCACGAATACGCGCCTGCTCGACTCGCAACCAGTAATCCAATCCCTGGAACGGAAGCTGTGCGTCCTCGGCAGCTTTGATTTCGATGACGACTAAACGCCCTTCGTGATTGATCGTCAGCAAATCAAGCACCGAACGTTCCTCACCCAGCCACGCCGGAATTTGCGAATAGACAAAGCGCGGATCAAGTGTCGCGTCAAGCGCACGAATGTCACGGCGCAACAATGATTCAAGCCAGCTTTCAGTGCGCAGGCGATAAAACGGATGCCGCAAATCAGACGTGTCAGCGCGACGATGAGCAATGATTTCCCGCGTTAATTTTTCCAGTTCAGCAAAATTCCCTGCACTTGAAATTTTTCTTCCGGGTTCGTTTGACCAGTGAAATTTTTCAGCGATTTCGTCGGTGTAACTTGCTACGCCAAATTTAACGTGCGCACGTTCTGCGTCATAAGTGCGAGCGAATTCCAGTCCGTGAATAGAGAAGCTTTCAAAACTTTGCTTCACGTCTTCGCGCACTTCGATTAATTCCGGCGCAAGTCGCAGAATGCGCTCACGCCAGATGCTGCGCAGCTTTGTTTTTTGCTCCGGCCAGATCAGCCCGCGTGGATGCAGGCTCAATAATTCTGCTTGCGAAAATGGTCGCAGCGAAATCATTGCGCGGTCTTTTTCGTTGATTTCAAAGCATTCGATTTTAAAGTTGTGCTGAGTGGTATCAAGCAGGGTTAGCCGTTCAAGAATTGTCTGACTACAATCTTTTGGAACGCAGAGCCAGAGCCTGGTTGCTGGTTGCTTAAATTCTGAAAGCCACGTCAGTCCGGCAGCAATGATGCCGTCAAAATCAGCCTGTATTTCACTTTCGTTAATGCCGATTGCCAGTACATTTTCTTTTTTCAGCTTCAACCAAAGGCGAACATACTGACCAGGACCGGCGGTTGAATTTTTGCTGCGGACGCTCACTCGTTGCACGCGGACTTCAGCAAAATGAGTGCAAATAATTTCCGCCAGCAATTCGCTGAATTTTGCGCGGTGCTCAATAACCGATAAATCCTGTGCTTTGTCGGCTTGCCAGCGGGCCGGATTGCGCAACGCGAAGTTGACAATTTCCCGCCCCATTCCGCGTGTGGCCTGGAGGCGGATTTCGGCTTCGTTAATTTCGTAAGCCGTCACGCGCCAGCTTTGTGATTGTTCATGATCCCACCATGCGAAAATCAATTTGCCCCATTCGACGCTGAATTCACAGCCCTCGCGGGTGAGCGAGGCAAGCAATTTTTCGCCTTCCCAAAATTGCCATGCGAGGGCGTCGAGCAATGCCTGCTCAATTTCGTACTTGGCCTGGGCCGCAATTTCATTATCGGTAATCTGAATCATGGTGTTGAATCGGTGCTGGGATTATTGCTGAAAGGCTCTGGCTTTGCTATCTTTTTCGTATGGTTTGTCATAGTTGTAGTCGTGAAATCAATTTGCTTGGCAAAGTTGGACGCAAGGACGAATGCCCGCATTGCAACGCGGACATGCACTGTTGCAAAAATTGTCGCTTCTTTGATCCAGGCGTCAGCAAGCAATGCACTGAAACGCAGTCCGATTATGTCGCCGATAAGAGTCGCGCTAATTTCTGTGAATATTTTCAGCCCAGCAAACGTGTCCCGCTCGTCGCTAAAGGCAGCCGCTCCGGTTCAGACCCAAACGATGTAAAAAAAGCTTTCGATAATTTATTTAAGAAATAGTGAGTGGTGAGTAGCTCATCATTCAGCCACCCGCATTCATTCTTCCATTATGAACCAACCTTATTTATTTCCTGTGCCACCCAACGACATCGAACGTCCGACCGATTATTTTGTCCTTCCCCCGGCACAACTTTACGAAGAGCCGAAAAGCGAAATTACGCTTGGGAAAGCGCTGTTTCATTTATTGTTGCTGGGCATCACTGCGATAACAACAACTTTTTATGGAGCTTTGTTATTGGGTGGATTATTTTCCGGGATGTTGTTTTCGTTCACGGTTTTGATGATTTTGGGAGCGCACGAACTAGGACATTATTTCGCCTGTCGTTATTACGGAGTGCGAGCGACGCTGCCATATTTCATTCCTTCGCCTTTGCCCATCGGAACATTTGGCGCAGTTATCAAAATCAAAGAACGGATTCCGTCCAAAAAAGCTTTGTTTGATATTGGCATTGCGGGGCCGCTGGCCGGATTTGTCTTTGTCATTCCGGCGGCGCTCATCGGACTTTATTTTGCGCAGGCTGCGGGCACGTTTCCCGCCACCGGAGAATCCCCCATATTTCACGATCCGCTATTATTCCTGGCCCTCGCCAAATTGCTTGGCTTGCCACACGACATCCTGACCAACCCCATCTGGTTTGCTGCCTGGTTCGGGTGCTTAATCACAAGCTTGAATTTATTGCCCGTCGGACAATTAGATGGCGGTCACGTGGTGTATGCGGTTTTCGGCAAAAGGTTACACTGGTTAATTGCGCGTGTAATTTATGTCAGCGTGATCGCCCTGGCAATCGCTTCGTATTTTTACAATGGTTGGATGGGCTGGGTCGTTTACATCATCATTCTGACAATTATGGTTCGCGCCGGACATCCACCTGTTTCTGATGAAGAAGAGCCGCTTGATCGGGCGCGGAAAATTATCGCGTTGATCGGGCTGGTAGTTTTTCTGCTGTGCTTTATGCCGGTACCAATTTCAATATAGGCTTCGTACATTTTCTCCGAGCAGAATTAACAGCACGGATTACCACTTGATTGAAATTTTACTTCGTGCGCCGGGATTGATGAATCAAAAACTTTGCCAGGATTGAGGATGCCATTTGGATCAAGCGCCTGCTTGATTGTTCTCATCAAATCAATCGTTGGCTGGGTGATGGCCAGATCCAAATACGAAGCCTTGGCATAACCCACGCCGTGTTCGCCTGAAAGTGTTCCACCTAATTCAACTACCTTGATAAAAATTTCCCGTGCGACGGCAACTCCGCGTAAACGCATTTCTTCCGTATCTTCTTTGAGCATCACATTCGTGTGCAAATTGCCATCACCGGCATGTCCAAACGTTGGAATCTTAAAGCCGCAGCGTTCACTCAAAGCTTCCAGAAAAGTCAGCATTTCCGGGATGCGCGAACGCGGAATGACTACGTCATGATTAATTTTTATCACGCCCGTTTGTTTGACGGCGGGCGACATTTTGCGGCGCACTTCCCAAATTTTATCGGCCTCCTCGTCATTCGCCGCCTCGTTGTATTGCAGCGCGTGATGCTGGCGGCAAAGCTCGCGCATAATTTCAGCCTCACGTGCGACAGTTTCTTTGAGTCCATCAACTTCGATGATGAGCAGTGCTCCGGCATTACGCGGCATTCCTGATGGCTCGTAATCCTCAATCGCATTGATCGAAGTGCGATCCAGCAACTCCAGCGCGACGGGCAAAACTCCTGATTCGGTAAATCCGGCCACGCAATTACACGCGTCCTGCGCCGTTGCAAAAATCGCCATTGCCGTTTTGCGCGCTTCAGGTAAAGGAACCAGCCGCAAAATGCAGCGCGTGATGATGCCCAGCATTCCTTCGCTGCCGACCATCAAACTTGCCAGTTGAAACCCTGTCGCATTTTTCGGCGTGCGTCCGCCAGCTTTGATAATTTCGCCCGTCGGAGTCACGAAATCCAGTCCCAGCACAAATTGTTTCGTGTTGCCGTATTTCACGCAACGCGGCCCGCCGGCATTGAGCGCGATGTTGCCGCCGATGAATGATTCTTTCCAACTGGAAGGATCAGGCGGATAAAACAAGCCCTGCGCTTCGACGGCTTGTTGCAATTCGTAATTGGTCACGCCGGGTTCGACCACTGCCAGCAAATCATCCTTCCTGATTTCCAGAATTTGATTCATGCGCCTGGTCGCCAGCACGATGCCACCACGCACGGGAACCGCGCTGCCAACATAACCTACGCCGCCGCCGCGTGCGGTGACATAAGTTTTATGTTTATTTGCCAGCTTCATAATGGCCGCGATTTCCTCGGCGGTGCGAGGGAAAACTACGACATCGGCGGGGAAGACCTGATGCAACGCGTCCTGCGAATTTTCGGTGATGACATCATCAGCGACAGAGACGAATTCTGCCCCGACGATTGCTGCAAGGCGCTGAACAATTTCTGGATTAATCATAGTCATAGCAAAGCAAATCAAAGTGCAAAAGGCAAATAATGAAGTTGCGGCAAAAAAGAAAAAGCGCAGGAAGAGTTTATTCTTCCTGCGCTTTTAGTGATTCTTACGGTTATTTTTTACTTCGTCAATTTACTGATGGCTTGTCCGACATCGCCAAAAGGATCAGCCTGATCGGGGTCAAAACCTTCGTGCTTTAACTCCACCTTGCCGGTTGGATCAAGCACGATCAGGCTCGGCAACGAAGTCAGTCCGTAGGCGCGATATGCTGCTTTTTCAGCATCGCGGAGGATAGAAATTTTCAAACCATACTTTGCCGCGAAGGCTTGTAACTCGGCATCCGTCGCCGCGTTTTGTGCGCCTGCTTTCGCCGCGTTAGTACTGACCCAGTAAAAGGCGGCTTTGGGATGTGCGCTCGCCAATTTTTGCAACGCGGGCAATTCTTTGGAAGTCATCGGAACCCAGGTCGCGCCAAACGAAAGGACAATCACCTTGCCTTTATTTTCGGCAATAGTGAAAGTGCTGCCATCAACTCCGCGCAAAGTCACGTTCGGAGCCTGGGCGACAGCGGCGTTAACCAACAGGGCAAAAAGAGTAAACGTAACGGCGATTGTGTTTTTAAGGTTCATATTTTCTTTCTGAAGTGACACAGGTTAAAAAAACTCAGGTCATATTCAATTACGCCCGCTTTGATGCGGATTTCGAGTAACAAGTTCGATCAGCGGCTTAATATTTTTCGCGCTTCGGCTTCAGGAGTTTTTTCGGTGCGCCGCAGCAGCGTGTACATATTTGTGCGCGAAACCCAATCGCCGACTTTTAGTTCTTTCAGTGGCCCCAGCATTTCCAACTCGACATATTTCAGCGGATCAAGGTTTGTATAGACTTCGGCGCTGCTGTCATTGTCAGGATATTCAGCATTAAGTTCACGCGGCGAATCAATTTTCAAAACGTGCTTTTGCCCAACCCATAAAAGAGAACCTGCGTCATTGCCAATTTTTGTAGATTTTTTTGCAGCGCGTTTGAGCGCAATTATGCCATTTTCAACTTTGAAATATTCCGGTAATTCTTTGGATTGTTTGTTGTAGCCGTCTTTATATTGCGAATTTTTTGGCAAGGGCACAAAAATCATTTCACCTTCATTCATTTGCGTAATGACCCAGACACCTGTTTTTACAGGTATGCCAGAAACCTTCTTAAAAGTAGTATAAACAGTTAATTCTTGTTTTTTTGGATCAAGAAAAAAATCTCGCTGTACACGAATCCCATAATGTACATCAACAGAAGATTCTAGTCTTAGGCTCATAATCAAAGGTTCTTTAAGCTGATTTGCGTCTGAAGAACACATCCGCAAAGTTTTTCCTTCCGTACAGTGAAGAATCTTCGTCGTCCATTCACTCGCATCAAACCCAATGGGGGGAGGCCACGCACGCGGTGTGATTTTTGGCCATTCAGATTGCGGCGCAGGCCAGGCTTTATCACCACCAAAATTCATCCAGTCTTTGGCTTCAGGATTGACAGATTGGCCCGCGACTTCGGAATTTTCCCAAAACACACCCTCTTCGCCGACAAAGCGAAATTGCATCACGCGCCCAATTGACGGGACAATGACGGCTTCGACTTTGCCATTGCTGAGGATGATGGCATCTTTCCAGCCTTTGTATGGTATGCGCGTGACAGTAACGGAATTTAAAATGTGTTTTGGTTTGCGCTGCGCCATCGTTGCTGATAAGGCGCAACACGAAATCAGGATGGACACGAGCAGACGAAAAAAAGCAGTTTTTGCAAACTTGAAATTGATTGCTTGATGTGGGTTCATAAATTTGTAAAAGCATTCTAACGTGTCTTTGTGAATGGGCAAATCTCGTAATCGTTGTCTGTCCCTTTGGTTGTCGCAATGGTTGTAGCTTAAACTGTCGCCTGTACACAAATTTTATTTATCAATCTGTCAGGCTTCGGAGGAATTTTAATGGCTGCAACGAATCGCCGCAATTTAACTGCTCAGGATAACGCTGGGGCAACAATGGAAAACACACTCGACTTGTCCGGCAAAGTCGCGCTTGTCACAGGGGCTGGTACAGGCATCGGTTATGCGACTGCCATCGCCCACGCTGAACGCGGCGCAGCCGTCGCTATCAATTATCATCGCAACGAAATCGGGGCCAAAAAAGCGCAACAACAAATTACTAAATTGGGGATTCATGCCATCACGATTCAGGCTGATGTCACAAATTCGAGTGAAGTGCGCGCGATGATGGAGCGCGTCACGAATGAACTGGGAGACATTGATATTCTGGTCAACAATGCCGGCTCGCTGGTGGAACGAATGAAGCTTTTGGATTTAACCGAAGAGCGCTGGGACGATGTGATGAACTTGAATCTCAAGAGCGTTTTTCTTTGTACGCAGGCGGTCGCGGCCTCAATGATGGAGCGCAAATCCGGTACAATCATTAACCTGACTTCGATTGCCGGACGCAACGGCGGCGGCCCCGGCGCGATTCATTATGCGACGGCCAAAGGCGGCTTGATTACGCTCACGAAAGGGCTGGCGAAAGAGCTGGCACCGTTTGGTGTGCGCGTTAACAGCGTTTCGCCAGGCGTGATTGATACACCCTTTCACGAAACATTTTCAACGCCTGAAATGATACAGAATTTCGTCAACGGAATTCCGCTGGGGCGAGTTGGAACCTCACAGGAAACGGCCCAGGTGATTGTTTTCCTTGCCTCAAATGCAGCGAGCTATATTTGCGGCGAGACGATTGAG
>JANMKB010000040.1:0-5243 GCA_031371805.1 Blastocatellia bacterium
CACCATCTTGCGAGATGGCAACTGGAGCGAGCTACCGCGGCGTGAAATTGTGCCGGGCGATGTCTTCAGGCTTTCCGCCGGAGACCTTGTGCCCGCCGATGCGCGCCTGCTACAAGCCAAAGACCTGCATGTCAATCAGGCGGCGCTCACGGGCGAATCACTGCCCGTCGAAAAAGAAGCTCCGCTAAAAGGCGCAGTGATCGAAGCCGCGCCAGAAAATTCTGCGAATGATCGCCACGCTGTCTTTCTTGGCACTTCGATTGTCAGCGGGACGGCAACCGCGCTGGTCACAGCCACTGGCCCGGCAACGGCCTTTGGCGATATTGCCGCGCGTCTTTCCTCCAAACCGCCAGAGACTGACTTTGAACGGGGCACGAAACAATTCGGTTATCTGATTATGAAGACCATCTTCTTCCTGGTCTTCTTCGTGCTGCTGGTTAGCATCGTGATGCGGCACAACCCGCTGGAATCCCTCCTCTTCGCGCTGGCGCTGGCGGTGGGATTGACGCCGGAGTTTTTGCCGATGATTACGACGGTCACGCTGGGGCGCGGGGCGCTGCGAATGTCGCGACAAAAGGTCATCGTCAAGCATCTGGAAGCAATTCAAAATTTCGGCAGCATGGATGTCCTGTGCAGCGATAAGACCGGGACTTTGACCAGCGGCGAGATGACGCTCAATCAGCACGTGGATGCGCTCGGCAACCCGTCAGACCAGGTACTGCTGCTGGGGTACATCAACGCCACGTACGAATCAGGCGTGCAGAATCCGATCAACGTGGCGATTCTTCAGCATGACTTGCTGGACATCCGTGCATATCGCAAGGTGGATGAAATCCCCTTTGATTTCGAGCGGCGGCGGCTCTCTGTTGTCACAGAGACGAAAGGCGAGATTCTGTTGATCACCAAAGGCGCGCCTGAAAGCGTCCTGCCTTGCTGTTCCCAGTTTGAGATAAATGGAAAGGCGCAGCCATTGGACAGTGATGCCCGGGCCAAGTGCCAGGCAATCTATGAGGGGTTGAGTGCGACGGGGTATCGCGTACTAGCCGTCGCCTACCGGCAAGTTCCGCAACAAGCGGCTTATCGCGTAGCCGATGAGAAAGACTTGATGCTGACCGGCTTCCTTGCTTTTTCCGATCCGCCGCTGGCAGATGCCGCCGAATCGCTGGCAACGCTGCGCCGCGATGGCGTGCGAGTGAAGATTCTGACCGGCGACAGTGAACTCGTCGCCCAACACATCTGTTCGCAAGTCGGGTTGGATGCCAAACACATTGTCCTCGGAGAGGAATTAGACCGCCTGAGCGATTCAGCGCTCGCGCATGTGGCAGAGAAGACGATTGTTTTTGCCCGTGTCTCGCCCGCGCAGAAACACCGCATTATACTGTCGCTCAAGGGGCGCGGCCACGTTGTGGGTTATCTCGGCGATGGGATCAATGATGCGCCTTCGCTGCACGCGGCGGATGTTGGCATCTCAGTCGCCACCGCGGTTGATGTCGCCAAAGAGGCCGCAGACATTATTCTGATGGAGCGCAGTCTGCGCGTTCTGCATCAAGGCATCATCGAAGGACGCAAAGCCTTCGGCAATGTCATGAAGTATCTGTTGATGGGTACCAGCTCCAACTTCGGCAATATGTTCAGCATGGCCGCTGCCGCCGCATTTCTCCCGTTCCTGCCAATGCTGCCGACGCAGATTCTGCTCAATAACTTTCTCTACGATCTGGCCCAGATCACGATTCCCACTGACAATGTGGATGCCTCTTACATTGACAAACCAAGGCGCTGGGATATCAAACTGATCCGGGATTTTATGCTCTACATTGGCCCGATCAGTTCGATCTACGACTTCCTGACTTTCTATGCGCTACTGAAGATATTTAATGCGTCCGAAGCCATGTTTCATACCGGCTGGTTTGTCGAATCGCTCGCCACGCAGACGCTCGTGCTTTTTGTGATCCGCACCGCCGGCAATCCGTTCCGCAGCCGCCCCAGTCTGCCGCTGGCAATCACTACTGTGTTGATTGTTGTGGTTGGGATACTGCTGCCGTTTTCTCCATTGGCCGAGGTATTTGGATTCACACCGCTGCCAGCCATGTTTTTCCTCTTCCTGGGCGTCACGGTGATTACCTATTTGCTGCTGGTCGAACTGGTGAAGCGTCGCTTGATGGGGAAAAGAGCGCGTACCCACCGGCGCCCTTCACGATTGAGATAACCTAGTACAGCAAAAAGTAAATTATTTTACAAAGAGTTCGTTTTTTCGTAGGCTCTGCCGATGAGAAAAACACAGTTGCAACTGCGCCCCGAAGAACGCGAGAAATTGACAGCCCTCCTGGCAAAAGGCCAATTGAGTGCCAAAGTGTTCAAGCGCGCGCTGGCCCTGCTTGAGTTGGATCGCGGTCAGACCCTAAGTGCCGTGGCGCAGACCGTCGGGATCAGTTATCCGACAATCTTAGCGTGGCGCGATAAGTATGTCAGCGATGGCGTGGACGCAGCCTTGTTCGAGGCGCCGCGCTCTGGTCGTCCCGTGGTCATTGATGGCGTGGCGTGCGCCAGGATTACCGCGCTGGCCTGTTCGCCCGCCCCGCCAGGTCATGCGCGTTGGAGCCTGAACCTGCTGGCGGAAAAAGCGGTGGAGTTGGCGTCTGTCGAGCATCTTTCCGGCACGCACGTCGGCACGCTGCTGAAAAAAACGAACTCCAGCCCCATTTGAAAAAGACCTGGTGTATCGCCAGGTTCGACGCCCAATTTCTGGCCCGGATGGAGGCCTTATTAGCACTCTATGCGGAACCTTATGATCCGCAAAAGCCGGTCATTTGCTACGATGAACGTCCTTGCTTCCTGATTGGTGAAGCCGTGGCGGCCTTACCGATGACGAGCGGCAAAGTCGCCAAAGAGCATTATGCCTATGAAAAGAACGGTTCGTGTACGCTGCTGGCCGCCATTGAGCCCTTGACGGGACAACGCCTCGGCTTGGTGCGCACGCAGCGCACGAAAAAAGAGTACACCGAATTCTGTCAAGCCTTAGTAGCGGCGTGGCCGGAAGCGCAAAAGATTCGCCTCGTGCAAGACAATTTGAATACGCACAATGCCAGTTCGTTCTATGAACATTTGCCCGCGGCAGAGGCGTTCGCGTTGACACAAAAGATCGAATTTCACTACACGCCGAAATCCGCCAGTTGGTTGAATATGATCGAAATCGAATTCTCGGCGCTGGCCCGCGAATGCCTGCACCGACGGATTCCGACGCAGGTAGACCTCGAACGCGAGGTGTTAGCCTTACTCAAAGAACGGGCCACCAGGAAAATCAAAATCAATTGGCAGTTCTCGCTCCAAGCCGCCCGCGAAAAACTCAACTCGCATTACACGCGCGTTCAGTCCCAAAATAGCCATTATCAAAAAACTTAGTTTTTCGTGTACTTAACTGCCAGTTTGGGAAATTCTCAGACTGGCAGTTTGTTTTCTGACAACGCAACAGAATCCGTCACGCCAAAGTGACAGAGTTCGGCAATTTTCATTCTTTCTGACGCATCACCTTTTCCCTTAAATTCATAACATGCCTGTGAACATTGAGTAAGATGAAATCACATCAGCTTATCATCACTTTGGCACGGCTTTCGCAATATATCTTACCGTGAAAAGGTATACGGTTGACTGTCGCCGTAGTAGTTAGTTTGGGTTGTTCGGCGGTGGCAGTTTCGGGGCCACCGTGTACCTTTTCCATAAAATTTCGTCCTCACCCCATCTCTTCTTCCAGGCTGGTTTCAGCACTCCAAAAATCAATGTGATATATTCCGCAGCGTCACTTTTTTTCGGGGGTAACCAGGCTTGGATACATTTCTTTTCATACTTGCATTAATCACCTTTATTTTTTTTGTCGCCTTTGGAATCGAACTGGCGTTGGGCAACCGCACGATCAAATTTCTCAAAGATTGTCCGCGTCTGGTTTCCATCAATCCGCCCAAAGTTTCCGTCATTATTCCTGCCTGCAACGAAGAGCGCGAAATTGCCAAAGCGCTGCAATCCGTCCTCCGACAAAACTACGACAACTTTGAAATCATTGTCTTAAATGATCGCTCGACCGATTTGACCAAAATTATTCTGGAGCAGATGGCAGAGCAATATCCGGCCTTGCACGTAACCCACATCACTGACCTGCCAGGTCGTTGGTTAGGCAAAAATCACGCGCTTTATTTCGGCGCACGTCAGGCCACAGGTCAGCTTTTATTGTTCACCGATGCCGATGTTATGATGAAGCCTGATGCCATCAGCAAAGCCGTCAATTATTTGCTCAACCAGCGACTTGATCATTTGACCTGCATGCCGGATCAGACTGTATCAGGGGTTGCCCTGTGCGCTTTCATTGCCGCCTTTGGGTTTTTCTTTTCGCTGTATGCCCGACCCTGGCGCGTCAAACGACCGAATCGCTGGCATATTGGTATCGGCGCTTTTCAACTTATTCGCACAGATTTTTATCGCAGCTTCAACGGACATATCCCAATTGCGATGCGCCCTGATGACGATATGAAATTAGGCAAGCTCATCAAACAAAATCATGGACAACAGGAAATGGTCTGGGGCAAGGGATTGATCAGCGTGACCTGGTATCATTCGCTCAAAGAACTCATTACTGGTCTGATGAAAAACGCTTTTGCCGGCCTCGAATACAATTTTCTCCTGGTCATTCTTTCAAGCCTGACGTTGTTTTTACTCAGCGTCTTTCCCTTCATCGCAATATTTATCATGAGTGGCAAAACATTCTGGCTCAATCTGGCAACGATTCTGACAATAATCACGATCTTTTTTGACAGTGCACAATTTCTGAATTTAGGTCGCTGGTACGGCTTTAGTTTTCCGCTTTCGACGTTGCTGTTTATTTACATCATCTGGAAATCCGCCTTGACAGCGCTCATCAGAGGCGGGATTGAGTGGCGCGGAACTCGTTATTCGCTGAAAGAATTGCGACAGAATAAGCTTTAAAAGATGTACGACCTCCTGATCACCAACGCGGCAATCATTGATGGTACAGGCCAGCCAGCGTATTCCTCCGACGTTGCCATCAACGACAATCGCATCGCCGCCATCGGGCAACTCCAGGAATTAAAATCTCACCGCACAATTGAGGCAAAAAATTTAACGCTTATTCCCGGCATCATTGATCCGCATTCGCACGCCGATTTGATTATGCCGCTGGCTCCGGCGCGTCAGGCCGAATTGATGCGCGGCAAACTCGCGCAAGGCGTTACAACTTC
>JANMKB010000057.1:0-16254 GCA_031371805.1 Blastocatellia bacterium
GGAAACAATTCTTGCTAAAACACAGCAAGCGATGATGCCGATTATTCAAGGACTAAATGATCCGCTGAAATTAGCACTTATCAATGATGGTCGTCGAGATGAAACTTATCGTAAGCCCTGGGATGACCTGATTGAAAAAATTAATCAAGTCGTAAAGACAGCAAGCGGAAGCCTTACACTGATGCTCGAATACGGGCCACAGCTTGCGCCTGATATACCAATAGATCAACAACTAAAAATCCTTGATAAAATTACGGATCACCTCGATAAAGGTAGTAGTCTAGGTTGCCTGACCTTACTCATGCATTCAGAGTGGAAAGCTGTGATTGAAAAGTGTCTTGTTGATGGCAAAAGACCGACAGCCCCAATTCATTTCCAAGCACTCAAAGAAGCTGCGAAGCTGGAACTTCAACGAACCAATTTGATTACTCGCTGGGATCGGCAAGTAGCTCCGCTTGGTGCGGCATCGGCGAAGAACTTTGGAAAACAACCTGAAGAGTCCTGCCAGCAATTTGTCCCACTAATGCAAAGCTTGCTAAATTGGTATAAAGAAACCTGGCTACCAATTGAAACGAAACTAAAAGAGACAAGTTTTCGTTGGGAAAAGCTGCTTCAGGAAATGCCCCTGAATCTTCAATCAAATGGAGAATTGCTTAGATTGGCAGACGCTGCTCAAAACCATCTACCGACAATTTTTAAAGCCAGGATTACGTTACTGCGTCGCAACGAAATAGGGCGGGAATTGTCGAACTACAAATCGCGTATCACGACACAGCCATCCGCAAATCAGACAGGAAGCTTGCTGGCTGAACTGCTCAGGGCGGTTGAATCTCTCAATATTGATCTTTATCAACAAATTAGCGATAGGATTAATGATCTTCATCAGCGTCATCAAAGCTACATAAAACGTCGAGAGTTATTGACGCGCCTCGAAAAAGTTGCCCCCGGTTGGTCCCGTGCAATTCATCAAAGAGTCCCACCTCATTCTAATGATTTACCCCCAGGCGATGTTCTGAAGGCCTGGCTCTGGCGAGAATTGAATGAAGAAATTGCAGAAATCGGAAGGGTTTCAATAGAGGATATTCAGGCAAACATAGGCAAACTGGTTTCTAATCTTCATCAGGTCACTTCGGAATTAATTGAAGCATCCTCCTGGGCGTACCAAATCAGGAGAACAGATTCGGAGCAGAAGCAAGCCTTGATAGGTTGGGTTAACACCATGAAGAAGATTGGCGCAGGAACAGGTAAAAAAGTGCCGAAGCTACTTGTTGCAGCTAGAAAGCAAATGGAAAACTGCCGTCCGGCTGTCCCTGTTTGGATAATGCCAATGTTCAGAGTCGTAGAAAGTTACAAACCAACAAAAGGGCTATTTGATGTTGTTATTATTGATGAATCCAGTCAGTGTGACGTCACCGGACTAATAGCTTTATATTTGGGGAAGAAAGTTATTGTCGTCGGAGATGACGAGCAGGTTAGCCCTGATGCAGTAGGTGAAAAAGTAGAAGCCTCTCAGAGTTTGATTGATACATATTTACAGGGAATACCAAACTCAGTCCTCTATGATGGGAAGCTTTCTATTTACGATCTGGCCATGCAGTCATTTAATGGATCAGTTTGTCTGCTAGAGCATTTCCGCTGTGTCCCTGAAATTATTCAGTTCAGCAATATTCTTTCCTATAAAGATAATAAAGGTACAGGGAAAATAAAACCATTGCGCGATTCGACACACAGTAAGCTATTACCTGCCGTAATCTCCCAATATGTCCCTGCTGGTTTCTCGGACTCAAAGGTAAATAAAAACGAGGCCATTACAGTAGCGTCTTTGGTAGTGGCAGCGATTGAACAGTCTGAGTATGCTAAGCAAACGTTCGGAATTATTTCGCTGATTGGTGAAGGAAAAAGGAATCCCCAGGCAACATTTATCGAGGCTATTCTTAAAGATAAACTCTCTGCCACAGAGTTTAAAAGCCGTAATATTAGATGTGGAAATGCCTCTAATTTTCAGGGAGATGAACGAGACGTAATATTTTTATCAGTAGTTGATAGCCCTGCTGAATCCGGCACGCCCCTTTCTATACGCCGTGAAGATCGTTTTAGGAAAAGATTTAATGTCGCCGCAAGCCGCGCTAAAAATCAACTTTGGGTTGTCCATTCGCTACAAATCAACCACGATTTACAAGCTGAAGACTTACGGTATCGGCTAATCAAATATGCGCAAAACCCCAAAGAGTATCTTAAGGCGCATGACGTGCAACTAACTAAAACTGAATCAGAATTTGAGCGACAAGTAATGAAAAGGTTACTTACTGCTAACTATGATACTACCTCTCAATGGAAGGTTGGCTCATATCGAATAGATATGGTGATCAGTGGGAAAAATCAAAGACTTGCTTTGGAATGCGATGGTGATCGCTGGCATCCTGTTGAAAAGATACACGAAGACATGGAAAGACAAGCAATTCTTGAAAGGCTTGGCTGGAAATTCGTTAGAATCCGAGGAAGTGAGTTTTTTAAAGACCCGGACAAAGCAATGGAAAAGGTTTTTACCAAACTGGAAAATCTTGGTATTGAGCCAGTCAAACCAGACGAGCTAAAAGAACAGCAAGGATCAGAACTATTCACACGTGTTATTCGCAGGGCTGAAGAATTACGGAGAGAGTGGCACAACCCTAATATTGACTCAATAGAGATAGAGGAAGAATCTGAAGATAAGGAGTTGGAGGAAACAACAACTCTGTAAGTAAAGAAACAATAGCATATAAGAATTATCGAAAGAGTGATCTCATTTAATTTTCTTCCTCATCCTCGCCGCTCAAAACATACCGACGTGTCAGGCCTAAATCTTTCAATTTTTGCTGTAAGCTCTGGCGATGCATGCCGACTTTTTCTGCGGCGCGTGTCACGTTGCCACTCGTTTCAATAAGGCAGCGTTCGATATAGGCACGCTCAAAAGCCTTGCGGGCTTCGCGGAAATCGTCGAGGTAAGGAATTGATAGAATATCTCCGTCAATACTGGTCGGCAGTAAGTCTGGTGTTTTTGTGTGAGCGGAAATTTCTTCGGGTAAATCAGTAATTTGCAGAGCAGTTCCATCCGCTAAAACCGCGCTCCGTTCGATAACGTTCCGTAATTCGCGGACATTTCCAGGCCACGCATAAGCCGTCAGTCGGGCTAAAGCTGGCGGACTGATTTCCGTGCATTTTAAGTTATATTTTGCGGCGTAATTTTTCAAAAAATGGGCCGTGAGCAGCGGCACATCCGAAGCTCTTTCGCGTAGTGGCGGCAGGTTGATTTGGACGACGCGCAAACGATAATAAAGATCGGCGCGGAACTTCCCGGCTTCGACAGCTTTTTCCAATTCAACATTGGTCGCGCTAACCACGCGGACATCTATGGGAATCGAATGTGCGCTGCCCAAACGTTCGACTTTTCGCTCTTCCAAAACACGCAGCAATTTCGCCTGTGTGGTCAGGCTCATATCGCCGATTTCATCCAGAAAAATTGTGCCGCCGTGCGCCAGTTCAAATTTCCCTTTGCGCTGATTTGCTGCACCGGTAAACGCCCCGCGTTCGTGACCAAACAATTCGGATTCAATCAACTCGCTCGGCATCGCGGCACAATTCATGGCGATAAATTGTCCGTTGCGACGGCTGGCGCTTTGGTCGTGAATAGCGCGGGCGACGAGTTCCTTGCCGGTGCCGGATTCGCCGCGAATTAACACCGTGATTTCAGTTGCCGCAACCCTCCCAATCAGGTCATAGACCTTTTGCATTGAGTGGCTGGCGCCGAGCAAATCGCCTGTCCCTTTGATCGCAGCAAGCTCTTCTTTGAGCCGCATATTTTCCTGACGCAGCCCACGGGCTTCGAGCGCATTTTTAACTACGAGGCGCAGTTCATCTAATTCAAACGGCTTGGCAAGATAATCATAAGCACCCGCTTTGATGGCTTCGACGGCGGTACGTTCTGTGCCGTGCGCCGTAATCATAATCACCTGCGGAGCCGCCTCCTGCGACGCCAGTTCATGCAGAAATTCCATCCCGCTCGTCCCTGGCAAATTGTTATCAAGCAGGATCAAATCAGGCTTGTGCTGCGCGATTAAGAAGCGCGCCACTTCGACACTTTCCGCTTCAGAAGCTTCGTAATTTTTGAGCGCACGCCGCATTCCAAGCCGCGCCGCTTCTTCGTCGTCAACGATGAGAATTGTAGGTTCAGGCATAATATAAAGATAAGAAAATTTAGCCGCGAATTAACGCAAATCTTCACGAATTTTCAGAAAATAGGCGACAAAGCATTTCAACCTTAGCGCAAGTTAATTCGTGTAAATTCGCGGCTAAAATATATCGAAAGCTGATTATACGTGCCTTGACCAATTACATAAAGTTGCGTGTGTGAAGCGAGGAAAGTTCATTGGCTTCGGCTGAAGTGAAGCCTAATTTTTGCAATCGTGCGGCGCGTCCGTTGTGCATTTCTGTTTTGAGATTTTGGACTTTGGCAAATCCGGCGGCAATGTCAGCCGGATTCCATGATCCTGCCGCGAGCAAGACTAACGCATCAAAAACTTCTTCATTCAATCCTGCCGTGTTTGAAAGTGCATCGTGACGACGTGTAATCGCCATCGTCAATCGTTCGCGCAAATGCGGGTCGCAGGATATTTGATATTGCAGGTGACTGACACCAAAGGCCACGTGACGCGCTTCGTCCTGGACTACAAGTCGCGCAATTTGTCGAGTGACAGGATCGGGTGCGTGATGCTCCAGAAACCACAACAAATTTAAGAATGTACCTTCGCCCAGCACTGAAAGTAAAAACGAAGCAAGCGCGAAATCAGGCTCTTCTAATAGTGTTTTCAACGATTGTTGGCCGCTGACGGTGGACAATCCCAACTCATTTTTTCGTAATGTGGCGCGGCGTGTGAAGACTTCGAGATGACGCGCTTCGTCGGCAATTTGAATGGCGAGAACCTGCAAGACTTCGCGGAAGTGCGGATGAATTTGCGCAATAAATCTGGCGGGAACCTGCAACGCTGCATTTTCATTTTCGATGAGATAGGTCATCACCTGCACGACGGCTCTCTCTACATCGTCATCAAGTTCAAACGGCTCATCCCAGTTGATCGCAGTGTTTGGATTCCATTGAGCAGCGACGGCCTGCGCGTAAAGTTTCGGCGCATTTTCTGACCAGACCTGTTCTTTTTCGTGGAGCGTGTAATGAAAATCTTCTCCGCCAGATTCAACCATCGCGCCACGTGCGGCAAAACCCCAACGTAGTGAAGGCGCATCAAGCGGAGAATTTATTTCACTGCGCTCCGCGCCTTTCCATCGTCCATTCACGCTTGCGCTGCGTTCAATCCATGCAGAAACATTTTCGGCTTCCGGCAGAAAAAAATCATGACCATGGACCCGACACCAGCCGCGCAGATGCGTGAGGAATTCGTTTTTGTCTTTCGCCGCAGCACGAACACCTAACCGCGCTCCGACAGGCAAATCACGCAGCGCTTTTTTCAAGAGCAAATGCGCCCCATTTTCAAACGAAAGCGCGTCAATATTGATAATCGGTGATGGCGATGTTTCCGTGCTTGTCATAAAAATTTGTCTCGGTAACTGCGATTTCCAGCGGACGATAAAATTCTGTGCGGCCCGGCTTCCAGACTTTGAGACCTTCCAAATCTAACAGCGGACGAACCTGCGGATCGTCATACGACATTGCTAATAACAGGTCTCGAAAAAGTTTTGTCTGTTCCGTTGGAGCATCATCAAATACCGTAAAATTGCAATGATCATAAGGAACCGTTTGCGTGAGAATTCGCGTCGCCCCAGCGGGCAAAGTTCCTTCATTGATAAAGAGTAAATGATTGGAATCAATCATGCAGGCAGCATCAACTTTGCCGCTCATCAAAGCTCGCGCCGCATCGCGTTCTCCGCCAATATGATCGCCATGTTTACCGCCGAGAATATCGTGACGAGTGACTGTGAAATCGCTAACACCATTGGCGCGTAAATGCGAGAGTGGAATCAGTGTCGCCTGTGGTGAATCAATCGCGCCGACGCCAACATTTTTCCCCTTCAAATCGGTGATTGTCCGAATGGGGGAATCCGCTTTGACGACAATCACGGAAGTTAAATTCTGGTCGCTGTCACGCATCGCAATTGCTTCGGCACGTTTCCCATTGGCCTTGGCAAGTCGTTCGGCGCGAATCCACGCCAGTGGCGAATTCCACGCTACGTGAAAATGCCCCGCGAGATGCGCTTCGACCTGCTGCTCATAGTTCGAGTACAACACATAATCAAAAGGCAATCCGTGCTGGATAAAAAAGGCTTTGAAGCCTTCCCAAATCGTAACCACTTTGGGATCGTAGGCGACAGCGCCCAGTAAAAAAGATTGATTGCTCATAACTGATTTTTTTTGTTCGATAGATATTAGCCAAAAAGTGGAAGCCCCGTGAGCGCTTTGCCGATGAAGTCATACAGCACATCCGCCGTCGGAGCCATCACCGTTGACGCACGTGCATCGCGGAAATTTCTTTCGACGCCAACCTCTTTACGAAATGCTGAACCACCGCAAATGCGCATCGCTACGCCTGTGACCTCGGTCGCCGTTTCGCCGGCGGCGGCTTTAATTTGTAAAACGCGCAACATCGCATCTTCGCGTCCGTTTTCCAGCGCACTCACGCCGTCATACAACAGTGTTCTCAGCATATCAGCTTTGATTTTCATCTGCGCCAAATAAGCGCGATTGGTGGGCGATTCATTAAGCGACTGATTGAGATGTTCAAGTTTTGTAGTCGTCAAATGCTGAATGGATTTTTGAATGGCGGAATCAGTAATTCCCAGCGAAACACCTGCATTCATCAATTGAAAGTACGGCAATACAACGCCCATCATGACATCGAAGCCTTTGCCATCCTCGCCCAGCAAAGCGGTTTCATTAACAATAACGCCATCAGCAGTCACAGGCGAAGAATAATTTCCACGCATTCCCATTCCATCAAACGGAGCATTGATACTTAATCCAGTGGCATTCATGGGAACCAGCCAAATACTGCTCGCGCCTTCAGCAGCCAGCGGTTTGCTTGACCAGACATAGGAATCCGCTTGTCCGGCAGAAGTTACCCAGCTTTTTTTCGCATCCAGTTGAATGCCGTTCACAGTTTTCGTCGCGGTGCTCAGCGGCGCCCAAAAATGGCTGCGCGATCCACTTTCAGAAAATGCCAGCGTAGTGACGTGTTCGCCGTGCGCAATGGCTTCGCGGGTTTCGCGTTGACCGAAGGCTTCAATCACAGCGGTTCCAGCATAGTGCATGCATACAACCATTCCGGTCGAAGCGCAGGCGTTACCAATCCGCTCTACCACTTCAACTGCGGCACGATGCGCGTATCCCATGCCGCCCACCTCTTTGCTGCTGATTAAGCCCAGCAAGCCAGCTTTGCCCATCGCTTGCAACGCCGCGCGTGGATAAGCGCCATTACGGTCAGTTGCCACCGCATTCGGCGCAATAATCTCGTTAATAATTTGTTCGATTGCTTCCAGATAAGAAGCTTGTGTTTGTACGGTAGTCGTCATGAAATTCCTTTCTTGAAAGGCGAATCCAATGCACACGGCAAGGAATCTGCCAAAACCTGCTTACAGTAAATATAAGTGATACCAGCTATCAGATTTTACTAATATAAGGTTTTAGATTTTGGCATAGTTGCGCGACTTTTGGAAGAAGTGGGAGATTTCGAGAGGTAGGCGACTTCGTCGTCAATTAGAATGAAGTGTTCTGGCTATGGGACAATTATTTTATCAGCAAAGGAGGGATAAACTCTGCGAAAATGTTTAGCATTAAAGGAAAGAATATGGTCAACCTTCGCCTTAATCCCAGCAAAAACAATGATAGCATCGTACACAATTCCACCAGCAAGTCCGGTTTGTGCTAAATGCTTGATGATCGAAATGTACTTATCACTATTCAAGGTTATCACTTCAAAATTTTGCGCTATTGCTTCCTTGATTTGCTCGGCAATTGATTCTGGAGAAATTGTCTGCAAGGTAGGAACGCGGCTAATTACGGCATAAAGCTCTGCGATAGTGTAAAGTGAAATACCGCCTTCGATTTCTTTGCGATAAACTTTTTGGACCCAAAGTAACGCACGATCATGGTGAAGATGCGATTCGACTAAAGCCGCAATCAAAGTATTCGTATCAAACAAATATTTCATCACGCAAGCCTATCCATCAATTTTTCCATTCGCTCTTCCCGATCCTGTTCCATCGCATTATGAATTTCGTGGGAAGGAATGCCGCGAATAATTCTGACCCCGCCTTTATTGACCAGATGCGCTCCAACAGAGGATTTACGCAATCGGACTTCGCCGTTATCACTCAATTCAAAAAATAGTTTACTGCCCGGTTCAAATTCCAGTTCCTCAAGAATTTCTTTCGGGATTTGCATTACGCCGGATTGATCTACGATTGCTTCAATTAATTGACTGATAAAGCCTCCTGATTGAACTTAAACTTTAGCGTGAATCGCGCTCCGCGTCCATCATTAACCAGACTCGCCACACTCACCTCTCCGCCAGTTTCGCGGAGTCAGGGAATAACAATTTTGTGAGCTACAGCAGGGTAAACGCGCCGAAAATCACGGGCATTGAAACTAAGAAAATAATCAACGTTGGCTTTAATTCCAGCATAGACGTGAAGTGCATCGTAGGTAGCGGCTCCAATAATTTGCTCAGTAACAAGGTGACTTATTACTATCAGGTATTCATCTGAAGTCAGTGCGATTACCTCGAAATATGGGAGAATGCTTTCATTAATTAATTTTTTCGCTGAAGTTGGAGAAATTTTAGGCGTAATTGGAAATCGTGAAAGATTGCAATAAAGTATGGCTTGAAATGGCTCCTTCAATATTTTTCTGATGGATTTTTTCCAACCAACTCAACGCAGTTTGATGAGCTGGTAAAGTTTTGATAAGCCGCTGGAACTAAGACCGAAGTATCAAATAAATATTTCATAATTCATCTTCATCACGGAATAACGGACTTTCACGGTTGCTATTGATGATTGACAGCCAGTTCTTTGCAACGTCATCGTTTATCTGACCGTTAGCTACAAGAATTCCATTTTCCCTCACCAGTTGTGTTTCCTCCGCCTGAACCGGATGAAGCGATAAGTCGCCATTGGGCTGATGTTCCACTACCCATTTCTTGCCAGGTACTAGTCCAAGCTCGCTGTGAAAGGATTCAGGGATTTGAATGTTTCCAATTTGATCTACGACAGCTTCAATAATTTGATCCATAATTGCTCATTACTCTCCATGAAACTTTAGCGTGAATCGCGTTCCGCGTCCATCATTAACGGGACTCGCCACACTCAACTCTCCGCCGATTTCGCGGACTCTTCGCGCCACAATTGCCAGTCCCAAACCTGTCCCACGCTGCTTTGTGGTAAAGAACGGCTCGAAGATTTTTTGTTGCCATGAAAGTGGGATTCCTGAACCGTTATCCGTCACCGAAATCGTCAATGGTTCTTCGCTGGCCAGGTGAATCAAACCATTGTCAATATTGGTCGGCATCGCTTGGGCGGAGTTAATAATTAGGTTCGTCAGGATTTCTTTGAGCGCGGCTACGGTTGAGCCATCGAGCGTTGGGTTAGCTTGCACATCGGTTGTAATTTTCACATTGCGCTCTTCGCATTCGGTGCGCGTCAGGGCGATAACGTTGACAATGACTTCACTTAATTTTGCAGAAGTGGCAGCAACGACAGCGGGACGGGAAAAGCTTAGAAGCTGTGAGACGCTCCGATTGAGGCGGTTAATTTCTTCGGTGATTAAATCAAGATCACGTCCGTATTCACGGCTCACAGTTTCATCTTCACGCATGACTTGCGCGATGGATTTAATTGAACTCAGCGGATTTTTTATTTCGTGCGCAATCGTCGCTGCCATCTGTCCCATCACGGCCAAGTGCGCCTGTTCGGCTAATTCACGTTCGAGTTTGACTTTTTCTTCGAGCAATTGCGCGTGTTCGATGGCGACGGCCAAATGCCCGGAAAGCACAGTCAGGACTTCGCGTTTTTCGGCGGTCAATTCGGGCGGCAAACTGCGCACAAGCATCAGGCCAACTATTTTTTCTTCCCGCCACAACGCATAACAGGCAAGGGCATTAATGGCTTGTAATAATGCCGCGTCTTCGATTTGACTGAGTCGGTCGGCAGCGGCTACCTGGAATAAATTTTCGTAAACTTTTTCGGCTCGTGTGACCAGTTTGATTTCATTCAGGGCCAGTGCTGCGGCGATGTGTTGTTCGGCAAATGCAGTGAACTGTGCCAGCGAATTATAATGCGCAGCCGATGATCCGACCTGTGCCACCAGATCACGATACAAACCAACTTCGCGCGTGAACAGACGCTGGATATTACGCTCAGTCATACGGCGCAAGGGACCAGCCAGAAACATTAACCCTAAAATCAAAACTGCTTCTACGACTCCGGCACGGATAGGATAATTTGCTTCGATGACCAGGCTGATGCGTCGGATGCCGTACAGGTAAATTATCATTACCATGAGCGCGAAAGCCGCATAAACAAAGCTCTGACGAATCACCAGTTCCAGATAACGATAGCGATAAATATAATAAGCAATCAACGCCGTTGGCACGAGCGACGACATTTTAGCGAGGGCTTCGAGGTATTGTCCCGCCAATCCCCAATGACGCGCTCCGACGATGTAAGCCAGCACAAACAACGCGCCCATCACAAACAAGGTTATGGCTAAAGCAGTAAAAAAATGGCGCTCACGCAGCGTCGTAATTCTACGCGCCAGATAAAAATTAATGCCTGCGCTTTCCCACAAAACTGCGGCTATCCACAAAATAAACAGAACAAGGAAGGAGGCGAGTTTTAGCAGCGGCGGCGCGTATTCACCCTGCCAGATAAACGACAACGAATACGGCACAGCCAGGAGCGGCAGGTAACAAAGCAGAATTCTGAAACGAAGATATTTTGGGCTGACAGCTTCATCCAGCGATTGCCACAACCGCATTTGCGCGTGCAGCGTGAGCGGCGGCAAACAGGGTAAGGCAGCGTAAGCAATCGTGTCAGCCACGCGCCGCCAGACCACGTAAAGATTCACTTCAAGCAAGTCAAAAACAGTCTCAACAAAATTTCCCAGAAACCAGGCCCCCACCGCACAGCCGAGCCACAGCAACATGCGTTCGTTGCTGCGCAGTCCGCGTTGTTTGAGGAAAAGCCAGGCTAAGTAAAGATGAAGGGCGGCCCCAGTGGCAAAACCGACAAGTTTGAAGAGTTCAAGGAGGGACACGGGAAAAAGGATGAAGGATGAAGGATGAAGGATGAATTTCATCCTTCATCCTTCATCCTTCATCCCTGAAATTTACGCCTCTGACATTGCGGCAATGTAACAACCGCGCGCAGTCGCTGTTAGCGGGTCTTTCGCCATGCGGATTTCTGAAATCTGCACGGGAAATTCGGTGGCTTTGACGGCGGCTTCAAACTTCTGCATAAAACCACGCGGCTTCGCCGTTCCGCCTGAAAGCACAATCGGGATCGGGCGATCCAGCTTCGGTAAATTGCTGGCGCTGGCCAAGGCCTCGCTTAATCCGCTGATAAGCGTCTGGATTAAATCCTCGTAGTAAATATGCAGGGCGCTGTGAATTTTGTCTTTGGGCTGGCGGGAAAGATCAAGCTCCTCTTCCTTCACCAAACGAATGCGAGTCCCGGATTCATTGGCTACGGCGGAAACACTGCTATCAATGTAATCGCCGCCTTTCGGGACGCTGAAGGAGAGCATCGGGACGGACAAAAAGGAAACGCAAACGTTGCACATTCCGCCGCCACAGCTAACGCCAATGCCGGTAAAATTCTCGGCCTGCAATTCGGCAAAAACTACGGCTAAACCTTCGTTGATAGGTTTGGCGTTGTAACCCAGGCCGGACAGAATATTTTTGAGGACAGCTTCGTGATAGACAAGGTTGGAATCAGCACCTTCGCCTTTGCCGGGGACGCTGTAACAAATAACTTCGTGGTTACGCGCTTTGGGGACAAGCTGTTCGATGATGGCCTGAATCATCTGCTGGCCCATAATTTCCTGGGCATTCATGACGCCCATCGCCATCGGGCGACGCGGCTCCATATTGAAAAAGCTGGCAAATTTCTCTGATTCATTTCCGTAAACGATCAAGTCTTTGCCATTGCGGTGATAGACCATTTTGTTTTGCTGCATAATGGTCTCAGTCATTTTTGTATACGGAACAGAAACGAAAGCATTGAGTTGCGATTGTGCGCGATGAGGTTCTGCGCCGTCCGCAACGACAATGCGGCTCGTGCCAACATCAAGGCCCAGCACTCCGCTGTTTTCTGTTTGGTTCGTGTTTTCTTCCATCATTCCTCCGTGATCGGTTTTTTTAGTTTTTTTCTGGGGCGATGATTGTGACATGTCATGCTCGTGAGCTTTTAATTCAATCGGGTTGGATTATTGCTTGCTTTACTCGGACTCGGCTTTATTAGTTGCCTGATAATTATCATTCGTATTATTAGGGGCACGCAATTTGCGGGCAAGTTCAATTTGTTCGATGTAACGTTCTTTCATGCGTTTGCGTAATTCATCTGGTTTCAACTGAGCAGTTTCAGCCCGCTGTTTGAATTCATCAACCGCCAGCGGCACACCGACCCATAACTGACCGCCCATTTTGGCGATAATCGCGGCTTCCCAGCGGCAGCCGTATTTGCTGACGCTGGCTGGCGCAGTAGCATATTTATCAGATATTCCCATCGCGTCAAATGGGAAATTATGCGTCCAATCCGTATGGTGTCCAATCAGCATATTACCGGGTGAAATTGAAACCAGTCCGTGCGTCGTACAATTCGTATTATCAATGTTATATTTGCTGCGCAAAATTGCCGTCAACTGCCGTCCCGCCACCACCTGCGCTTCGGTCAACTGTTCACCATCTGCGGCCTCGACACTGGATTCAAATGCGACACCCAAAAAACTTTCGTTAAGTCCGATATAAGTATATTTTGCATCGCTCCAGATAGAGTGTCCGGCGTGATTTGCCGCCTGTTCATCGCGGACAATTCGATAAATCTGACCAATGCGATCAATAACGTAGTTGTAGGATTTTTCTTTCTGGACATAACCCGCCAGGCCATGACTATGACGCAACAGTTCAGAGTTGTTCTCCGAGTTAAAATCTACCAGTTCACTTTCTGTGGTGTGATAGAGAATACCAGCGATACTGTGCTGAACTGGTAAGTTTGAATTTTTCAGCGGTTCTTCCCGGGGATATAAATAATAACTGCGTGGGTGGTTATCAGTTTCAAACTCGGTCAGAATCCTGGCTCCATTACTGAACATTTCGTAACCGGTCTCCTGTTTGACCAGCCACACTTTTTCAGCATTGTAACCCGGCAATAACTGCGCAAATTTAGTCGCGATAACTCCTGCCTGTCCATTCCCACCGCGCCCATATTTTTGCGCCAGATATTGATTCAACCGTTGGCCTGAAAAAATAGTCAGGTAATACAGCCCCAGCAATAAAACGGCCACAGTTGCCAGGCCTAAGCTATAAAACGCATAGCGGAAACGAAAGAACCAGAACATTAACCGTGCACCCAGAGGAATCGGTGCAGTGCGTAAAACTTTTTTTCGCTCAGAACGCGAGGCAGGCAAAATACCAGCTAACTCTTCAATAATCGAACGATGCAGCAGCGCTTCCATCGTCCAGCGATAGAGCGGTGTGCGTTCAATGAAAGAAACTCGCTTCAGTGTTTTTTTTATTTTTTCCTGCCGGGCAACCTGACGGGCAATCGTGCCATTGAAAAAACGCAGCCGGGCTTCAGGACGCGGAAAAAACGTGGCATAACGCTCGACGATTTTCGTGTATATCAGCGTCATGTCCGCAGCCGGTTGTTTCATCATAAGAACAATACTTGCAGTGCAAAACTGGTTGCTTAAGGGGCAAACTAAACGAAAAGCGCAGACCCACAGATTACGGCAACGGGGGCAATTTCCGCAATCATAAATCCGCGCTGCTTAAAAAAAGTGGGGCAAAAATGTTATCGGCTACTGTGCTTGGTATCCAGTCACAATAAAATCACGGGCCGCACCCTTGGCACGCAATTCACCACCATATTTGGCGGCTTCTGACTCACTGGTATAACGCCCGACCTGAACCCGATACCACGTGCCTTTGCCAGGAACTTCGGCCTTGACCAACCGTGCCTCAACCCCGGAATTTTTCAGCCGTGCCACAGCCTGCTGGGCTGGCCCAAGCTCATTGAACGCGGCGACCTGAACGGTCAGACTTCCTTCGCCTGCGCCTACCGCATGACCGGAATTTCCAGTTTGCGCAACGGGAGTCGGCTTGGCAGGCTCAGCCGGTTTAGTGGCTGGATTATTTTGCGCCACAGCAGCGGTCGGAGTTGGTTTGGCAGCATTTCCAGCCGCCGGAGAAACAGTCACAGAAGCGGATGCCGCCGGACTGGCATTTTTGTTGGTCGTCTCGCCGGGTTTTGAACCTAAACTCGGAATCGTACTCGGAGCAACCGTAGGCTTGCCCGCGTTGGCGGCAACCGATTGCGTGGGATTAGGTTGAACCGTCGCCACTTCGCCAGTACGGCGGAGATTAAGCCAATTCCTGACTAGGCCTGATAGTCCGTACCAGCCAATGGCTACCAATGCGCAAAGCAAGCCGACCCACAGAAAAACCTTGACCATCCGGCTTTTAGTTCCTTTATCAGGGGTCGCTATCACAAACGTGCTGTTGCGGAAATTATAGGAATCCTGCGCAAAAACTGACGGGGGCTTTTCGGAGACAAAGCCTTCGGTTGAGCTTTCCGGGGTCACTTCGTCAACAAACGCTTCCGGCGCTTCGTGAACAAAAGAGGTTGCCTGCTCGGTCACCTGTGGTTTAACCTCTGTGGCTTTATCGAACGGGTTAAATGAATCCAAAAATCCACTTGCCCCGGCATTAATTTCAGGCTCGACAAGCTCGGCGGTAACTGGCGTCACCTGAACATTGACCGGCCACGGTTCCGGGGAACCTAACAGATCATCAACTTTTAACTGCGGATCATTACTCGGCACAGTAGTTTGCACAGTTGGTTGCGACGCTCTTGGAATATCCAGAATCTCGTCACCTTCCCAGCGAGTTTCCACTTTCATACTTGCCTGATTAACCGGCGTAGCGACGATTTGCGGCATAAATGGCGGAACAGGGGTTGGAAGAGCAGGCCTGGACCCAGTGGACGATTCAAGTAATGAATCAAGATCAAGAGGAGATGTTTCTGTTGTTTGCATATTTGCTTGTTCGTAAAACCCTTTTTCTTCACCAATCAAATCGGGAACCGAAGGAACATTGGTATTTGAATGGAACTCGACAGTAATGACACTCGCGCAACGAGCACAAACAATGCGCGGTTTAGAAGCCTCGATTTCAACCTGATTGGCATACTGACACTGCGGGCAGCGTAATAGCATAGATAATATCTCAATACTTAAGCCACCCCCGGCCTGACCGAGAGCTTGGCGGCAGGGCAATTAACCAAAAGCTCAGGCGGCACGGTGAGGTCGTAGATTCGGGGGAGGCCTGGTTTCAGCCCGGGACAAGTCGGCGTGGAATTATTTAATAATCTACTTTGAACTCTCTATAGTAAAACTCTTTAGTAAAAGAACTTGTGAACACTAATATCACAGAAAAATTATTTTAACGCGAGACTGAAGCGCAGGCAAGCACAAATTCAGTCCCTGCAACAACACGATCTTTTGGCGGCGGAATTAATCAACTGGCTGATAGTTTGTGAGGCTGGTTATCTAAAGTGATTTTCGCACTTACAAAAGATGATATGTGACATAAGAAATCTGGATTGGGACGCCACCATTCACTTTAACTTTGATCAAAATCTGATAACAGGTGGGTAATTTGGGAGGTTCGCCGGGTGGAGCGATATTCAAATGTGAGATCAGGTCTTTAATATATTCCGGTTGTGTCCCATATTCCGCTGCCGCCTGGGTACCAAAAGTATTGATCCCCGCCAGAATCAGCAAACGATTTTTTTCACTTAACCCCTTGAGCAAACTGATGACAGCATAATCTTCAGAAACATGGCTGGGCAAAGAGTCATATTGTTTCGCCAGATAATATTCCTGCTCGCCTGGCTGGGGCTTAATATTAACGATGGCATTGAGATTTCGCTTTTTTCCATCCTGCACCCAGCGAAAAACCAGATCCTGATTTTGGGGCAGATCAAGCAGGA
>JANMKB010000066.1:0-6021 GCA_031371805.1 Blastocatellia bacterium
TTTATCCAGCGGAATATATTTCACAATTTCCTGTAAATGTTTGCCGCGTCGTTCATCGCAAATCCAGCCGGTAAACCCGATGCAAAATCCGAGATCAAGATATGTTTTGGCTTCTTCTTTTGTGCCTGTGAAGCAATGCACGACAGCCAGATCAAGTTGATTTTTATAGGCGGAAAGAATTTCTGTGAAGCGTTTGTGCGCTTCGCGTTCGTGTAAAAATAATGGCAGCTTCAATTCGCAGGCGAGCTGGATTTGTGCTTCAAACCATTTTTCCTGCATGGGGCGCGGTGAGAAATCACGATTGAAATCCAAGCCGCATTCACCCATCGCTACGACTTCTTTATGGTTAGCCAAGGTACGCAGAGAGTTGATGGTTTGCTCGTTGCAATTTTTTGCATCGTGCGGATGAACTCCGGCAGTGGAAAACAAAATGCCCGGATGTTGTTGCGCCAGCTTTTGCCCGTCAATACTACTCTTGACGCTGGTACCTGTCACAATCATCGTGCTGACGCCAGCGGCTACGGCGCGGTTGATGACTGCCTGACGATCCTGATGGAAAGATTTATGGCTGAGATTTACACCAATGTCTATGAGGTCTAATTTCATTTATAGTTTCTCCATGTCAAACTCAAAGCAATAGCATAACAAATCGGTAAAACAGTACCATGCATAAAATCTCTAAACTTCTCATTCAACTTTTATTCATCACGCTGACTTACTCCAGCGTGCAAGCGCAATTCAAATTTCAGGAACACACGATTGCTACAGATTTGCGCGGCGGTTATCAGGTCGTGATCGCTGATCTCAACCACGATGGCAAGCCTGATATTATTGCACTGGCGAGCGGGATAAAAGAACTCAACTGGTTTGAAAATCCGACCTGGACGCGCCATGTCATCATCAACAACGGAACGCGGATGATTAATTGTGCGGCTTACGATACGGATGGTGATGGCATTCCCGAAATCGCTCTGGCGCAGGAATTCGCCAATGATCCCAGGCAAAGCAGCGGCATCGTTTCGATCCTCAAACATAAAGGCGATCCGACTCAAGTGTGGGAAGCGACGGAAATTGATCGGCTGCCTTCGTCACATCGTTTGCGCTTCGCAGATATTTTTGGCAACGGAAAAAAAGTACTGGTGAACGCTCCACTCGCAGGTGCGAAGGTCGAGCCGCCGGATTACAAAGGCAATGTGCCATTGGTTTTTTATCGTCCTGGCACATGGAAACGTGAAGTGATTTCAAGCGCGCTGGAAGGCGTCCTGCACGGTCTCAGCATTTTGGATCTTGACCGTGATGGCCGCGAAGATATTTTGACTGCGAGTTTTGGCGGCGTAGATTCGTTCCGTTTTGGCAGGGATGGAAAGTGGCTCCGTAATAAATTAGTCGCAGGTGATCCGGCTCCGTGGCCGCAAGGTGGCGCGAGCGAAATCGCGGTTGGAATGTTAGGCAAAGAACGATTTCTGACTACGATTGAACCGTGGCACGGTAATCAGGTTGCGGTGTATAGCTTCGGCAAAAATGATTGGGAGCGCGTGGTGATTGATGACAAATTAATTGATGGGCATACGCTGCTGACAGCGGATTTGAATCACGACGGACGTGATGAAATCATCGCCGGTTATCGCGGCACGGGGCGCAGCGTGTACATTTATTCATTTAATCCGAAAAGTAAAAAATGGCGGCGGCAGAGTTTGGATGAAGGCGGAATTTCGGCGGCTGCCTGTGCAATTGCGGATTTGAATGGCGATGGAAAACCTGATGTTGCCTGCATTGGATCAGCGACGATGAATTTGAAATGGTATGAAAATTTTAGTGGAAAAAAATAAAGAGAAAATGATTTACCGCGAAGGGACAAGGGGGCAAGGAAAATAAGGTATTGATGTCAGTTTACTTTGACCCTTTGCTGCTTTGCCCCTTTGCGGTAAATTTCGACAACGTTACAAATTTCTCTAAAAAAATCTGAATCTTATAGCCCTAACTCAGATCGGACGATTCTCACACCCGCCACCATATTGTTAAGTTTTTGTTGCGCCGCCCAACGCGCAGTCTGGCTCAATCCGCAATCTGGCGCGAAGGCCAAACGATCTGCTGGAGCATATTGTAAGCACGCGCGGACGCGTCGGGCTACTTCTTCTACGGGTTCGATGTAATAACTTTTCACATCAATGATGCCGACGGCGACATCCATTTTTTCGGCGATGGTTTGAATGATTTCCAGTTCAGAAAATTCACGGCTTGCCATCTCTAAGTGCATCTCATCAACTTTAAGGTCGAGGAACGCCGGATACATTGGTTTATATGAACGCAAGCCCACGGCACGGCCTTTGTAATTGCCAAAGCACGCATGCGTAGAGAGACGACATTTGCCGACTACGGGTTCGATGGTGCGATTAAAAATGTCTACGAAATGATACGGGTCTTCACGGTGCGCATAGCAACTCATCGAAGGCTCGTCCACCGTGATTTCTGTGCATCCGGCAGCGACCAAATCTTCCAATTCTTTTTTGACAATTGGTAATAAAGCTTCCGTGATAGCGAAGCGGTCAGGATATTGTTCATTCGTTAACAGTCTGCCGCTTAACGTATACGGCCCCGGCACGGAGGCCTTCAAGGCAAGCGCTAAATGCTGCGCGCTGAACGCTGAATTAAAAATTTGTTGCAGTCGTTGAAATTCTTCAACTACGCCGAGTCCGCCTGGAGCTTTGAGTTCGCTGATAATTTTATGTTTGCCGCGTTGATCGTGCGCGGGCGGGCCGAAACGTCGTGATTGTGCGGGTTCGAGTTCGATACCTGATAAGAAACCATAAAATGATAAATTGAAATCAAGGCGCGTTTGTTCGCCGTCCGTGATGACATCCAAACCCGCCGCGACTTGATCGTGAATCGCTGCGATGACTGCATCCTCCTGCAATTCTTTGCGATCTTCGACCCCAAATTGATCCAAATTTTGACAAGCAAATTCAAGCCAGCCGGGAAATGGATAGCTGCCGATAACAGTGGTTCTAAGCGATTTTTCTTTCATTGTACGCTCCATCCTGCATCAATTTTCATAACTTCGCCTGTGATATGCCGCGAATCATTGCTGAGTAAAAATAATGCCGCTTTTGCCACCTCTTCTGCGTCAATCAAATCTTCCGCTAATGGTTGTTTTGTTTTCATCAATTCAAGAATGATGGGATTTTCTTGTGCACGTTTGCTCATTGGTGTGCGGATTAATCCTGGTGCAATTGCGTTGACGCGAATCTTGTGCGGCGCGTAATAACTTGCCATCGCTTTGCTCAGGCTGATAATTGCGCCTTTGCTAGCAGCGTAAGCGTGTGCGGCGAAATGATTCGGCTCCGGTGAAAACGCAAGCACGCTCGCCATATTTAAGATTGTCCCACGCAATCCTGATTCATTCATTTCTTGTAAAAGCATTTGATTCAACGCCGCCTGGCTCATCAAAAACGTTGTCTTGGCGTTTGTGTTCATCGTCACGTCCCAGCCGTTTTCAGTACATTCGTGCAGTGGCCCATCGCCAAATTTGCGCCCTGAAATTCCCGCTACGTTAAAAAGTGCTTCAAGGCGTCCAAAATGATTTATGCAATTTTGTACGGCATTGATGGAAGTGTTGGGTTCAAGCAAATCGCCAACCAGAAATTCGCATTGTCCGCCCGAAGCCTTGATTTCATTAGTTAACGAAGCACAACTGTCAACATCAATGCTCACCAAAAAAATGCTCGCGCCTGCTAGCGCTGCTAATTTTGCAGTAGCCGCCGCGATGCCAGTTGAACCTGTAATCAGCAAATTCATTTCGATTTTGTTTTCGCTTTGCCTGTTGGACTGAGCGCACGTTTTTCGTCGCGTACCATTTTTTTGACGAATTCTGTCCGACGAAAACGGAGGGCGCTCCAATCATCATCAATCGCTACCATTCGTACGCTTTCAAATCCAAGTTCGCCCAAAATTTTCCAACCTGTATCGCGGTTGAATTCGCACTTGTAGTTTTTAGATGTGCCTTTCGGATACGCGAACCAAAACGCTGCATCACCCTTTGTTAATGGGGCAATCGCTGCTGCGAGTTCGTCAACTTCATTTTGTCTCGTGACGAACGCAAGCACGAAGGTGAATTCATCCGAATCTTTATATTTGGTTTTCACGCTCGATTTTGTTTTGAAGGCGTCAGTCATCCCACGGAGATTTTTCGGTACGTTCACCAACAAAACTTTTTCGTTGTCTTTGAGGTTTAATTTTTTGAGAAGTACTTCCATATTGTATTGAGTGGCTTGCTCGCCGTTATTGATAAAGATGAGTCAACCTTTTGAGACCTTGCGACTTGTGAGCTAGAAACTCAAAACCCGAAACGCGAAACTACGCATACAGATGCGCCAGACTTTTACGATAGCCTTCGTAAAATTGATCAAGCTGTTCTGCCGCACTGGTATTGCCGACGAATTGATGCGAGGGCAGCATAATCGGCTTCACTCCTTTTTCCAGCAATAACTCTGCTGTACGACTACGCAGCATATTAATAATCATCCCGCCAGTCACCGTCGAAGTCGGCCCCGTGCGCCATTCTAATCCTTCCAATTCAACGATGCTATCGCCTGCGGGACAACAGTTGTCAAGAATTACATCAGCAACATCAATCAGCTTTTTGCCGGATGAATGCGCGGGAACAGATTGTTCACAATGCGTGCGCGAACACATGCCAATGACGGGAAGCCCGCGATTTTTTGCGCCTTGTGCCATCTCTACAATCACGGGACGAATACCGCTGGTAGAAATCACGATCATCGCGTCGTGCTTTCCAAATTTGAACCCCTTCAGAATTTCTTCGGCGTAGCCTTCGTATTTTTCGAGATGCAACGGCGCGCGCAATCCGTTCGTGCCAATGATATTTGCGTGGTTGGACATCGAGAGTTCAACCATTGCTACGAAGCCGACAAAGCAGCCCTGACGCGGTGTCATCTCTTCGCACATCATCCGCGAATGCCCATTGCCGAAGAGAAATACTAAGCCCTGATTGGCGATGCTATTCGCGCAAATTTGAGCGGCATGCTCAATGTTGTCGAGCTGCGTGTCATTGATTTTTTGTAAGAGTGAAAGTGTTTTTTCAAAGTATGTTTGTGATGCAATCATAGTTTTTATGTTCGATAAGCTGCCAGCTTGTCGAACCCCTGGCACAGGTGCAGTCTGCGATGAAAACTATGGCTTAGAAAATCTGGCGACAAGCTGGCAGCTTATCGAACTTTCGTTTTATCGAATCGGCAATTTACGAATTGCGCCGGGAATTTGCGGCGTTCCCTGCTTTGCAGATTCAATCGCCGCAAAACAAATTGCCAATCCGCGTAAGTTATCACGCGCATTATTTTCAGGTTCACGGTCTTCTTCAATCGCACATAGTAGCTCCGCCATTGTGCCGTGAAAGCCCTGCAAAAACCACGTGCCGTTTAATTCAGGCTTCGCAAATCCATCCGCAGTGTAAAGCGTCACCGCCTGTTCCGACAAGCTTGCACCAACGCTCGTGATGGAACCTTTTGTGCCTGCGACGTAAGTTTTATCTTCCTGCCCGTGCGTCACATTCGCATTGAAATTTAGTGAAGCGATGCCGTTGTCAAATTCAATGATCGCGTTTGCCAGCATTGGCGGCTTGGCTTTTTGTCCGATGCCGCGCACGGTGAAGGCTTGCACCTTTTTGGCTGCGCGGTTGCCGAAAAAACATTGCGCCATATCAAACCAATGCACGCCAAAATCGTACAAAATCAAATCGTGAATTTCTTCAAACGGAGTCCCGATAATCCAATTGTGATCCCAGTGCAACGTAAAATTTGCGCTGACAATTTCACCAATCATTCCGGCGGCAATCGCCTGACGAATGTAACTGAAATGCGGTGACCATCTGCCGTTTTGATTCACTGCCAACTTGACGTTGTGTTTGTCCGCGAGTTCAACCAATCGCTCGCCTTCATCCAAATCGGTGACGAAAGGTTTTTGCGAGAGGATGTGTTTACCCGCATGAATGGCGGCTTCGATGAT
>JANMKB010000118.1:0-7870 GCA_031371805.1 Blastocatellia bacterium
ATGCGGCGGTTACTCGTGCGCAAATGATCATTTACGTCAATGCCCTGTTGGGAATATTTCACGCCAGCGGCTTCGAGTCCCAAACCTTCGACATTCGGAGCGCGACCAGTCGCAACCAGAATTGCCTCGCAAAAAATTTCACGATTTTTTTCTGCCTGCGCAAGCTTGAGAATTTTTTCAGTGCCGCGTTTTTCTGCGCTCAGGATTTGCGCGTTCAGAATAAATTCAACGCCTTCGCGTTCCATCTGCTGACGCACGATCTGCGCGGCGTCCTGATCTTCACGCGGCATGATTTGGGCCGTGTCGGAAATGACAGTGACGTTCGCACCGAAGCGTTGGAAAGCCTGGGCCAGTTCACAGCCAATCGGCCCCGCACCAATAATCACAACGCGGGAAGGCAATTCAGTTAGTGTGAAAATATTTTCGTTCGTGTAATAACCAGTTTCCTGCAACCCCGGAACAGGTGGAATGGCGGCCCGCGCCCCGGTCGCAATTACCGCCCGATCAAACTGTAAGCGCTGCCCCTCAACTTCGATTTCGTTAGCACTGACAAATTTTCCCGCGCCAATAAAAACATCTACCTTGAACTCTTCCGTAAATCGTTGCGCTGAATCGTGCGGAGCAATTTCAGCTCGCAGTCGGCGCATTCGTTCCATTGCTTTGGCAAAACTGAGCTGTGGAATTTCGTTGAGATCAACCCCGAACTCCGAGCCATTCATTGCGTCGTAAACCGCCCGCCCCGCACGAATCACTCCTTTTGACGGGACACAGCCGACATTCAAACAATCACCGCCCAGCAAAGCTTTTTCAATTAAAGCAACCCTGCCGCCGAGTCCGCCAGTCCCACCCGCACTGACCAGCCCGGCAGTGCCTCCGCCCAACACGACCAAATTATATTTTCCGTTCGGCGTCGGATTTACCCACTTGGGCGGATGCACGTGGGACAGCAATTCCTGATCGTGAACATCATCCGGCAAAATCATGTCACGCAGTGCAGCAACCATTAACTCACCTCCGTTGCCGGCAGAGTTGGCGGAATATTTGTTGTCCCAGTATTTTCAGCTTCGGCCATTGCTTTGCGTGCGATGCGGGTCACAAAAATGATGACTCCTATCGTTGCCAGCAAACCGACAACTCTAAGAACCAATTGAAAAGTCGAAGCTCCGCCAGAAACTTTTCCGGTCAGCGTCTCACCCGCAATTGATCCGAGGTACACGAACAAAAATGTGGCTGGTAACATGCCGAGCAAATTCGCCAAAATATACGGGATAGTTTTTACTGAAGTCAGTCCCAATAAATAATTCAGCAACGTGAACGGAAAGGCCGGACTCAAGCGTGCCAGCAGCACCATTTTGAAGCCTGCCTGTCCAATGGCGCGATCCAGTGCGGCAAATTTTGGCTTTGCTTGCGCCCATGTACTAACCTTTGCCCGCAACCTGGTTTTGGCTAATAAAAACGAGCATAACGCGCCGAGATTCGCGCCGATGATTGCGGCTCCTGCGCCGAGCCACAACCCAAAAATTGCACCTGCCGCGAGGGTCATCGCGCTGCCAGGAATCAGGCATACGGTCAGTATCACATAGAGCAGAACAAACACGATTGGCCCGATAAATCCCAGCCCGCGGATCCAATCCTGTGAAGTCAGCAGCCAGGCTTTCACCGGGAGAAAAAGAAACCCAACTCCCAGGATAATGAGTAGTAAGGCAAGCAAAATTGTTTTGCGGTTGTTCATATTTTTTTCAACGTCGTGTCATTGCCGCGAGCCGTAGCGAGCCGGGTTCTCAGCGTTCCTGCGCATTTAATGACCAATCGTAATCAATATATTTTACTTTAGGCTTCTTCTCATCCAGGAATTCCTTTGGTCGTGCGGGTAAATATTTCTTCACCGCCGCTAACAAATCGCTGCCAGAAGCTTCGGCACTAACACGGGCCATCAGCTTGTTTGCGCCAGTAAAATCATCCGCGTACCATTTAAAAATCGAAGACAAATAAATTTCGTTGTGCGCCGGGTCATAACGCATGCCACGATTTATATCTGCTAAAAATTCTTCCGCGACTTTGCCAAGCTGTCCTTCCAGACCGACGCCAGTAAAGGCGAATCGTTGCAACTTCGGACAACTTACTGAAGCGCACACCAGTGCAAAATGAATGCGCGGGTCTTTGAAATTGCGGCCTTGCTGTTCGATTTGATTAAGCGTCAACTGCTCTCCGGCGACCGAATGTTTTTTTATCTCGAAGAATATTTTCTTCATGTCGTTCACACTCTTCAACTTTCCATACACATCATCAAAAACATCCGCCAGCGTAAAAGCATTATAGCCATTGATCCAAAACGCCAGGCGTTCAGCATCACTGACAAATGTCTGAGGCTTTGCCGCCGCCAGAGTGATCATATAAGCGTCCAGTTTCCCACGCTCTTTCTGCAAGCCGGGATAATCTACCAAACCATCCGCATTCACATACGTTGCCAGCAATTTATCAAAAGGCTTGTGATCAAAAGTATTAGTAGTCGTTACTGAAGCAGTAGTTTGAGACGGTTGCGTGCGTTGCCCGGAACAGGACATAAATAAGGCTAAAGATATAATGGCAGAAAGCCGGATTACTATTTTCATGTAATGTTTCTCTCTCAATTAATCGTAGTTACTATGGTTGACAGGAAAATATTTTTCCACGAAGTTAAATGAAGCAGCACGAAGTTTTTTCGACAGGATTGACAAGATTGACAAGATTGACTTTTTTTGCCCCAGGAAATCCTGTTCATCTTGTCAAGCCTGTCTGATTTCTTCTTCGTGAATTTTCGTGTAGCTTCGTGGATGAGAAAACCTTTTTCTTGCAGGCCATATATTATGCGGACAGGTTAATTTATTCCCGATACTTTATGAAGTTATCCATCATCATCCCGGTTCTCAATGAACGCGAGCAATTACCCCGAATGCTGGCCTGCCTGCAAACCAGGCGCTCCGACAAAGAAATTATCATTGTAGACGGTGGCAGCACAGATGGCACGTGCGAATGGCTCCAGCAACAGGCAGGCATAAAAATTATTTCGTCCGAACGCGGGCGTGGAAAACAGCAAAATGCTGGCGCTCAGGTGGCGACAGGTGAAACACTCTTATTTTTGCATGGAGATTGTGTAGCTCCAGCCAATATTGACAGCCTCATCCAGCAGGTTTTAGCCAATCAACATAACGTCGGTGGAGCATTTCTGATTCGTTTTGCTGAATCGCAACCCGCTTCCCTTGCGCTGATTGCGAAAGGGATCAACGCACGCACAATCTTCACGAAAACAGCCACGGGCGATCAGGGAATTTTTGTGCGGCGTGAGAATTTTCAAGCTGTCGGAGGTATTGCAGACTGGCCTTTTTTTGAAGATATAAATCTTGTGACGAAGCTCAAACAGCAGGGCAAATTTGTCATCGTGCGTGAAGCCGTTACGATTTCTGGCCGCCGCTACATTGCCAATGGACCGTGGCGCACGACGTTTTTAATGTACGCCCTGCGGATTGGTTACTGGCTCGGCATCCACCCCACCAGGCTTTATCAATGGTTTGCGGATGTCCGTCCACATTATCAATCCCGCCTTTAATTTCCCGCCGGGTTTCGCTAAACTCAGCGTTCTTTTTCACCCACAGCTTTAGCTACAAATAGTGGCGTAATTTTTTTAGGTTGCGCTACATTTTCAGAGGAGAAACCATGCTAACAAAATTTCAAAAACCCACGCTCATCGTCGCGCTCACAATCATTGCTTTGTTTGCCGTTGTGGCAATTAGTCAAACAATGCAGGAACTCAAACCCTTCGATCCACCAAAAAAAGAACCAGTCGTCATCACACCTGGCGCGAAAGTCGGTGACGCACCTTCGGATGCAATCGTACTATTCGACGGCAAAAATTTGTCGGAATGGAAAACCTTAAAAGACGGCAGCGACGCCAAATGGGCAGTCAAAGACGGCTTTATGGAAGTTGCTCCGAAAGCGGGCGACATCGCTACGAAACAGGAATTTGGTGATTGCCAGTTGCATATCGAATGGGCGACGCCAGCCGAAGTCAAAGGCGACAGTCAGGGACGCGGCAACAGCGGCGTTTTCCTGATGGGGCATTACGAATTACAAGTCCTGGATTCGTACCAGAATCCAACCTATTTTCACGGTCAGGCAGGTTCGATTTACAAACAACACGCGCCGCTCGTCAACGTTTGTCGTAAGCCCGGCGAATGGCAGACATACGATGTAATTTTCACTGCGCCAAAATTTGATGAGATGGGCAAAGTTACAAAGCGCGCCCGGATGACCGTCCTGCAAAACGGCGTCCTCGTGCAAAATAATTCTGAAATTTATGGCGAGACGTTTAATGACAAACCCGCACTGTACATCGCCCATCCACCAAAAGGCCCGATTAAATTACAGGATCATAACAATCCAACCAGGTTCAGAAATGTTTGGATCAGACCACTCTAAAAGCAACGATGAAGATAGTAGGGCAGGTTGGGAACCTGCCCTACAAATTTGGTTTATGCTGTACTTAACCTTATGGATCCAATTCAAGCGCTTGGCTATTTAGAAGTCATCCTCAGAATATTGGCAGCAACGCTGATTGGCGCAATTCTCGGCCTCAATCGTGAATTGCACGGCAAGCCCGCCGGATTGCGTACTCATGCGCTCGTCACGCTTGGCTCGGCAATCATCACGCTCACCAGCCTGAATATCGCTAACGGTGCGGTCATTACTGATCCCAATGCCCAGAGCCGCGTCATCCAGGGCATCATCACCGGCGTCGGATTTTTAGGCGCCGGGGTCATTATGCGCGATGCTTCCGGCACGCACGTTTACGGATTGACAACTGCTGCAACCATCTGGGTCGCCGCGAGCCTCGGCATCGTTTGCGGTCTTGGTCACTGGCGCTTTGTCTTTTTGTCTTCAACCGCAATGATGTTAGTTCTGGTGATCGGCGGTCCGCTTGAAAAATATCTTCTGCTTAAGCTGAAGAAATGGGTTGTGCCAAACGATAGCAACCCCGATGCCTGATTTGCGCCCGTCGCATAGCAAAGATACAATCCGTCGTTTCATTCCCAATTCAATTTTGGATAAGTTCAGATATGGCAAACATAACGCTCAAAAAACGTCCCGTCGCATTGATTATTCTTGATGGCTTTGGCTACTCGCCGAACCGAGAAGGCAACGCCATTGCTTTGGCCAACACGCCCAACCTTGATCATTACTTAAGCAAATACCCGCATACCCTAATCGAAGGTTCGGGCGAACGCGTCGGCCTGCCCTGTGGGCAATTTGGCAATTCCGAAGTTGGTCATTTGAATATGGGCGCGGGGCGCGTCGTCCAGATGGACATCACGCGCATTGACGAAGCGATTGCCACGGGTAAGTTTTTTGAAAACCCGACCCTGGTCGCGGCGGTTGAGGCGGGTAAAAATACCGCGTTGCATTTGCTGGGACTGGTTTCAGATGGCGGCGTCCATTCTTACCAGGAGCATTTGTACGCCTTGCTGAAGCTGGCGGCGCAACGTGATGTCACCAAAGTTTTTGTTCATTGCTTCACCGACGGACGCGATACAGCGCCGAACTCTGCCAAAAATTTTATCAGCGAATTAATTGCCAAAATGCGCAAAATCGGCGTCGGGCGCGTAGCCTCGGTCTGCGGACGCTATCACGCAATGGATCGGGACAATCGGTGGGAACGCGTAGAGCGTGCTTACAACTTACTGACCAAAGGTGAAGGGAAATCTTTCACTGATCCAATTGCCGGAATTGAAGCATCGTATCGCGCCGGCGTGATGGATGAATTTATTGAACCAATGATTATCAGCAATGAAGATGGATCGCCTGTCGCTACGGTGCAGGATGGCGATTCGGTAATTTTGTTTAACTTCAGGTCTGATCGGGCGCGTGAAATCACACGAGCCTTTACCGGATTAAATTTTGACGGCTTTCAGCGCGAGCAAATCCACAATTTACATTTTGCTACGTTTACGCAATATGACCGCTCGTTCACGACGCCAATTGTTTTCCCGCCAGTTTCCTTAACAAATATTCTGGCGGATGTTTTTGCCAAAGCTGGCGTCAACAATATGCGGATTGCCGAAACTGAAAAATATGCGCACGTCACTTATTTTTTCAACGGCGGCATCGAACAGGAATTTCCCCACGAAAGCCGGATTCTGGTGCCTTCGCCCAAAGTAGCGACTTACGATTTACAACCGGAAATGAACGCGTTCATCGTCAAAGACAAAATCCTCCAGGCGATTGCTGACAACCAGACCGATGCCTTTATCATCAATTTTGCGAATGCTGATATGGTTGGGCATACAGGAAAAATTGATGCAGCCATCAAAGCTGTAGAGTTCCTGGATACCTGCCTCGGCGAAGTAATCAGCGCCTTTGAACAGGTCAATGGCGCAGCGATTATCACCGCCGATCACGGCAACTGTGAGCAGATGATTGATCCCGTAACCGGTGGCCCGCACACGGCACACACCAACAATCCCGTCCCGTTTATTTTATGTGATGCCGATTACAAAGGAATTTTGCGCGCGGGCGGGGCGCTCGAAGACATTGCCCCAACCATTCTCAATTTGTTAGGAGTCCCACAGCCAGAGGAAATGAGTGGGAAAAGTTTGCTGGTGGAAACGTTCTGATGATGCCACCAAGAAGATGGTACACGCCATTGAGGCTTTTTAGGCAGTAACAAATAGTGAACTGTCAGCATTTACCAATTGGTGAAGGCAGGAATTTATGGGACAGCACAATTTCAACCTACGTGACACACTAAAAACAGATGAAAGCAAAAAAGCTCTTGATAGGCTTATTGAATTGGGATGTGAAGAATGCCATCTGTCAAATTCTATAGAATAGCTCATAACAGACTTCGTAGCCTGGCGAGGCAATGAAATTCCGATAAAGCCGCTTGACTCACTCGAAACGGCTCTTGATCCAGAAGATGGAAAGCACCAAATAACAATCGAAGAGTTGAAGCGGATTTCCAAGACAGCGGACAAATTGAAAAAGCAGGTTTTACGACTTATTGATACCTGGTTAATACACAGACTCAGGAGCGAAGAGGGATTTAGCCAAGTAGATATTCTCAATCTTGCATTAGGTTATTCACCAGCTTTGGAAGGTAGCAAAGAAAGATGGGTTAACGAGATGTTCAATGGCTTACTTACGCTCCCCGAAAAAGCCCAAAGGTACAGTAAAAGGAAAAAGCACGATACAAATCGCTATAAATTCCTTCTTATTCAATACGTGGAAAAAAGGGCAGGCACTCCCAATTATAGTCTGATAGGGACTATCTTAAATGACATTGCGCCTGGAAGGTTTTGCTATGAATTCGCACCTGAAGAAAGCCTAAAGGAATGGTATAACGACCAAAAGAGGAAAGCTCTCACTGAATCAATTCCTAGTCCCACCTGATCAGGCAGGATGAATTTTCGAAAATAAATTATTTCGTCCCACAGACTTTCAGATGCCCACTGAATCATACTGCAAATGCTGGAAAAAAGTGAAACCCAGCTATAACTCGAAGGAGAAGCCGTATGAATTCAGAAATCAAATCTACCCTCTCAGAAAAAGAATTTTGTGCCGCAGTTGGCATTTCCCCTGCAACCGCTTACAGACTTCGCAAAGCGGGCAAACTCCCGTATTGCCATATTGGTAGACGTATCTTATATCTACCAAGACATATCGAAGAACTATTAACCCAGCACGAAAAATCAGCAAAGCCTACGCGCAAAATTGGTTTTTAATTTACAGGTTTGTTCAATTGGAAATGGGGGTTTACGAGAGAATTTGATTATGGGTTCAATGAATGCTGGATATTAACAGTGAGCGTTAAGGGTGAAAAACGGCGGCGATTTCCTTA
>JANMKB010000135.1:0-4376 GCA_031371805.1 Blastocatellia bacterium
TTCTATTGCTTAGGAATTTGTAAGGCAGGGCTGCGCCACGCGCCAGTAGTTTTAACCTCCCTTTTCTTTCCCGAATTGTCCAATCTTAAACAGCCATTAATTCCTGTCTGACCAATACTAATCACCTCCCACCAGGTGTAAGTGAAATACACATAAGGTATTGATCGGAATCTGTTTTGTCGTAGTAACGGCGGTTTGTGGTACGCCTGATGTCTTACTTGTTTTTCAGGTAAGACATTCTGGCTGCACCAGTATGTCGTGGTGCAGCAGATATAATTACGCCTGCTGCACCACAATTGAAGAACGGCACAATATTTGCAACAGGGAAGATATGAAAAGTAAATCATCACCTTCAGCTCCTTCTTCAAACGATAGCAACGGGTTCTACGTCCGCCATTTATTTTCAGAGGAGGAAAGATATGTTGAGTAAAAATGAAGTTAAAGGCAAAAGCCAGCAGAGCAAAAATACAGGCAAGTCCGGGGGTGGGGAATTGCTTGATGATACCGGCCTCGAAGGCAAAGGGAAAGCCGAGCAAATGGAAGGAAAAGTTCAGCAGAAAGCAGGCAAAGCACGCCGGAAAGTGGGTGCGGCGGGAGCGAAGGTAATAAGGTTATCTCCGGCCAACGATAAATCGAAAGCTGAAAATTAATCACAGCGCCAAATTTATCGTGCCAGCCACAAGCAGAAGGAGCAACAAATATGTTACGTAGAATAAATGAATTGAAAGGCTTTGATATCGTCGCAACAGACGGCGAGATCAGAGGCGTCGAGGAATTCTATTTCGATGACGAGCGGTGGGCAGTACGCTATATCGTCGTCAACACCGGCAGTTGATTGTCAGGTCGGCAAGTGCTGATCTCACCGTTCTCGGTGACAGAAGTAGATCGGGATGACCGTAAGCTCTATGTTACCCTGACCAAAAATCAGGTCGAGAAAAGCCCGAACATTGATACGCACAAAAGTGCTTTTGCGCGGGTATGAGAAGGAGCTTCACCATCATTATGGTCAGGCTGGCTACTGGACGGAATAGGGTTGTAGTTTGGCGTCACGCTGTATAGTACGAGTAAGCAGAACCCGGTTGTGGCGCCAGGAAAATTGAGGGTGTGAAGAGCAGACCGACATTCAAAGTTGAATCGTACGATGTTGGGCTTTTCCACGAAACAGAATCGAATATAAAGGATTGCAAATGAATATTAATAGATTTACGAATATGAGCGCACTATTGCTGATGGCATTTACCAGCACTCTTTTCGCGCAAACCAGCAACGCACCCTTACAATGGGTAGCTGCCAAACGTCAGGTCGTGGCTGTCACATATAACGAAAATAAGCAAACAACCGTTACGATGGCGGGGACAGCTATCGCTCCGCGCATAACAGGGAAGGCCGATGTCGAATACAAACAGGGACGCACGAACGTCAGACTTGAGATGGACAGTTTTCCTAATCCGCAATCGCTCGGCGGTTTCTTTACCACTTATATTTTGTGGGCAGTGGCTCCTGAAGGACAAACTGAAAGCCTGATGGAATTGCCGATCCAGAAGAAATTTAAGATTGAGTCAACGACGAAATTTCAGACTTTCGGGCTGCTCATTACTGCCGAGCCGCATTCCAGCGTGGAGCTGCCAAGTTCGATGATCGTTGCCGAAAACACTCTGCGGGCTGAGACGAAAGGCATGATCACAACGAGTAAAATCGAATATAGCGGCGATCCCGGATTATTTTATCCTGTCTTCTCGCCCAATTCTCCGACCTTAATTGCCGACTACAACACACCACTGATGATTCTGGGGGCGCGTCGTGCTGTCGAGATTGCGCTGCGAGCCGACGCCAGAAAATTCGCTGATCCAGAACTGCGAGATTCAGAACAGAAGCTCGCTACGTTAGAGCAGGCGTGGCCGCGATCTCGCAAACCGTCAGACCTGCGCGATAACGCAAAGAAAAACAGTGGACTGGCACATGACGTGATGCGCATTGCTGAACAGGCACGGAAATTGAGCGTCGAGCGTTACGCCCAGGCCAGACTTGCCGCCGAACGCCAGCAGGCTGGCGACAATATTGCTCAGGCTCAGTCCGACGCCGCCCGTGCCCGTAGCGAAGCAGAACGTGCCCGTATTGAAGCGGAACGGGCCTCGACGGATGCCGAACGTGCCCGTATTGAAGCGGAACGGGCGAAGGCCGCTGAACGCAATCAGGCGGAACGTGCTGCAACTGAAGCCGCGCTGGCACGGGAACGAGTTGCCCAGGCGCAATCCGAAACTGAAAAAGCCAAAGCGAATGAAGGTCTGGCACGCGACGATGCGGATAAAGCACGTTTGCAGGCGGAAGATGCAAAGCGTGAACGAGATATCGCACAGCAGCATCTCTATGTCTCTCTCTCAGAGATTCTTGAAACCAGACGCGAAGCCCGTGGCTTAATCGTCAATCTTTCGGATGTCTTATTCGATACCGGCAAGGCGACACTCAAGCCTGGTGCCAGAGAGAAGCTCAGCAAACTGGCTGGAATTTTGCTGGCTTATCCCGGTAGTTACCGGATGGAGATTGAAGGACACACTGATTCGGTTGGTACGGATGAATCCAATCTCAAGCTGTCACAGGGACGAGCCGAATCGGTCCATGATTATCTTGTTCATAATGGGATCAAGCCGGATCAGATAATGGCTGCCCGCGGCTTCGGCGAGTCAAAACCCATTGCGGACAACAATACAGCGGCTGGTCGCCAGGTTAATCGGAGGGTGGAAATCATCATCGCAGATCAACCCTTAGCCCAGGGAAAATAAGCAGTAACGACGCAGGCAGGGCTAGCTTTATCGTCAGTCCTGCCCGCGTCGCCATGCTCACTCGTGCTGTAACAGGTGAGCATTTTTGCAAGCAATTATGATGAACCATAGGAGAAAACTATGAGCGAATTTTTATTGGATGTAAAACCCTCCGGGAGCAGGCGCACCAACATCTTGAGTAAGGCTCCGTCACGGAAGGTTAGAAGGCTGATCGCACAAAAGTGATCACCGTTTTGAACGACGCACTGGCAACTGAACTCGTCTGCGTTCTGCGCTACAAGCGACATTACTACCTGGCGAAAGGCATTAATGCCGAACTGGTAGCGAATGAATTTCTCCAGCATGCCAGCGAGGAACAAGGCCACGCTGATCTGCTTGCGGGGTGCATCACGCAGCTTCAGGGTGAACCGAATTTCAATCCCGAAGGTCTCGCTTCGCGCAGCCATTCGGAATATATTGAGTGTGATTTCGCTGGTCGAAATGATCCGTGAAAACCTGATGGCAGAACGCATTGCCGTGGAAACCTATTCAGAAATTATTCGCTGGCTGGGCAACGACGATCCGACCACGCGTAACCTGATCGAAGACATTCTCAAAAAAGAAGAAGAGCATGCCGACGATCTCTCAAATATACTGCCGACTTGTGAGCCTGTGAGAGCGGGCGCCCAGGTAAAGATGACCGAACGGTGGGAAAACGAAGGCGGCAGTCTTACCGCTACAACGTGAAGCAGCAAGAAAGGAAGAAAACAAAATGTCATTAATTACAATCATCGTAGTCTTAGTCGTAATGGGATTGGTGCTTTATCTCATCAATACCTACATCCCAATGGCCCAACCTGTCAAGACCGTCTTGAATGTCGTCGTAGTCCTGATGCTGTGCCTCTGGCTTCTGAACGCCTTTGGCATTGTGAACGTCCCCATTCGAATTAAATAGCCGCAAACAACAGGCACGCGGCGGTTTTCCGCACTGCGTAAAATTGCCTACACGATTCGGTAAATTACACCTCTGCACGTCAACCTGAGTTGCAATTGCACTGTCATTCATTTATTTACGCGTGGCACGTGTTTTGCCCTGAACATTAATAACAGCCTGGTGGAGCAATTCGCCAGGCTGAACTATTAACGTGTCTGTTGCGCCTAACACGCAGAAGGAGAAGTTTATGAAAACAGCAGTAGGTTTATGGATAGATCATAAGAGAGCTGTCATCGTTTTTGTGACCAGCGAAGCGGAAGAAATCAAGCACATCAGTGCCGAGCTTAAAAACCCGAACAGCCATTCCGGTTCCACCATGCGGGCAGACGATTTAGAACAGCGAGAGTTAACGCAACACCTGAATATGTACTACGACGAGGTGATTACGGCTCTTCAGAAGGCGGAGACTGTTCTGCTCATGGGGCCGGGCGAAGCAAAAGGCGAGTTGAAAAAACGCCTCGAAAAAATACACCCCAACAGCGAGATAGTGGTTGAAACAACTGACAAATTGACTGATCCACAGATTGTGGCGAAAGTTCGGCGTAACGTTGCGGGTGCGGGCATAGTTCGCAAGTTCTTCGCCCACCGAAGATCCGCCCAGGGTCACACTCTCGGCGCCGAGC
>JANMKB010000202.1:0-6997 GCA_031371805.1 Blastocatellia bacterium
TTCGGCAACCACGAAAGGCTTTCTTTCCCGGCGGGGCAAGTCACGCTCTCGCGTGTCCAATCAATTTGGAACTGGGCTTTGGCAAAGCCGGAGGCGGTACGCGCCTGCCAACTGGGGTCGGCGGCGACCGGGCCGACGATCTTGACGCCATGCTCTGCTTGCGCGGTGACCAGCACGTCGGCGCTCGGATAGCCTTTATCCACCAAGTGCTCTGCCGGCAATAAGTCGCGTGCCGCCAGCTTTTCGTGGATGGGGGCCAGCATATTGTCATCGGGCGTGGTGGCCGGGGTGGTAGTCACTTCCGTAATCAGATGCGGTTGGTCAGTTTCACAGGTTTCCGTCAAATGCACTTTATAGCCGACCCACTCCAGCCCCCGTTTGGTACTCCAGCGCGCGTCCACATCATAGGGCGAGGCCAGCAACTCCGCGACCGCAGGCATCGCTTTGACCGGTCGTAAGCGCAGGCCCTGCGGCGTGGTCGTAAACTGCTCGCCCCAGATTCGCTGCAGCGTTTGGACACGCGCCAGTGACAACAGCTTGGGCTCGGTGTCAGGCTCGTCGAGCCAGCCCAAGAGGACGGCCCCGTCACTGCCCACCTGGGTGGCGTAAGCTACGCGCGCCGCCTCGCTTTTGGGCAAATGATAGTTTTCAATGCGCCGCGCGTAGCGTTCATACCATTCGACGGGCACACGAGCTTGTAACCACGCGGGCGCGACAACCGCTACTTCATTGAGCGCGGCGCGCAAGGTCTCGCCCACCCGTTCGAGCCGATTGAGCATGCGCACCGCCGCCAGGACGTGCGTCGAATCGGTGCGTTGCCGCCCCCGTGCTTTGAGCCAGCCCATTGACTGGCAGAGGGCTAAGAGTTTAGTCAGCAGTAATTCTTCCGCTTCTCCAGTGATCAGGCGGGCGCGAAATTCACACAACACCGAAGCATCAAAGCCCGGATCGGTCAGTTCCAAACAGAGCAGGTATTTCCAATCAATCCGCCCCCGCACGGCGTCTGCCGCCTGCCGATCTGACAGCCCTTCGGCAAATTGTAGAATCGTTGTCAAGGCCAAGCGGACAGGCGCCAGTGCGGGTTGTCCGGTGAAAGGAAAAAGATGGGCAAAATCCCCATCCTGATAAATGACACCGAGCGTGTCAGCTAAGCGAAGATAAGGGTTGCTTTTCGGAAACGCGGCTCGTGCAACACGCGCAGTTTCTTCCGGCACTTCATAAACAATCTGCGGCAATAGGGACATAGGGACTCCAGTGGGTTCGGAACGAAATTCAAGGGAAAAAGAGATGACCGGTGCGTCATTGCCTACGGTGGCGGGCAGTACTTTTTCTGTCAAGCTTGCAGCCACGCGCCCCACACAGAGAGTTCGCCAGCAGTATCAACATTGCTAATTCCGGTCTTTAGAACTTCGGTGAAAAAATCGTCGAATCGTGGAATGTCTGTCAATTTCACAGTCATAGTTTTTGAGACTTCGTAGCCTCTAAAATTCGTTTGCCGATTTCATCCCCACTGTCATTGAAGATTTTTGTTTTCGCATCTCGAATGGAATCGTATTTCATTTCAACAGAAGTGGCAGCAGTCTGGACGTTTTGCGGCGCAACTGAAAAGCGTTTTGTCAGTTCAAGGATTTTCGCCACGCTTTCATCATTAAGGCGTTTGGCGATTTGCAATTCCTTGTTGGTCTTCGTGACATCAAGGGAAAAAATCACTTCGTCTGGCACAACCAAAACCTCGGCGCTCCCTGTAACAGTAATTGTGGGGAGCTTATCAATGTCTTGTGCAGAAGATGTAAAACTAAGACTCAAAACCAAAGTCGCCAGGAAGAAGAATTTTTTCATGAGGAAACGTCTCAACTTTTAGCTGTAACTGCAAAATAAGCGAAAGAATTTGTAGACTAAGCGTTTGCAATTTCTTTCATCGAAGCCACCACAGCCTCCGTGAATTCCATTGTGCTGGCAGTGCCACCTAAATCTTTCGTCCGTATTGCCTTTTGATCAAGCGTGTAAAATAAGGCTTTCTCGATGAGTTCTGCGGCGTCGCGTTCGTTGAGGTAGCGCAGCATCAGAATTCCTGATTGCAGCATCGCAGTCGGGTTCGCTATGCCCATTCCGGCGATGTCGGGCGCGGAGCCGTGGACGGCTTCAAACACTGCGCCAAGCTCGCCGATATTGGCTCCGGGGACGATGCCTAAGCCTCCGACCAATCCGGCTGCCAAATCGGAAACAATGTCGCCGTACAAATTTTCGAGCAGCAGCATATCGAATTGTTGAGGGCGCATCACGAGTTGCATGCAACAGTTGTCTACGATTTTGTCATCGGCGATGATCTCAGGATTTTGCTCGGCGACGGCGCGAAAGCAATCCAGAAATAATCCATCTGACAATTTCATGATGTTCGCTTTGTGAACGGCAGTGATTCTTTTGCGCCCTTCTTTTTTTGCGTAATCAAAGGCAAATTTCGCAATTCGCGTCGAAGCTTTTTCGGTGATGATTTTGATGCTTTCGACGACGCCGGGAACGACTACGTGTTCGATCCCTGAATATAAATCTTCGGTGTTTTCGCGGATGACAACCAGGTTCAGATCACCGAATGGAGTTTTAATTCCAGGGATCGTTCGCACCGGACGCAGGTTCGCGTAAAGATCAAGCGTTTTGCGCAACCGGACGTTGACGCTGGCAAAGCCTTTGCCTACGGGAGTCGTCAACGGCCCTTTCAGCGCGACACGATTTTCCCGGATGGAATCAAGCACCGTTTCCGGCAATGGATCGCCGTAGCGGGTCAACGCTTCCGCGCCTGCGACAAAGCTATCCCAGTGAATGTCTACGCCGGAAGCTTCGATGATGCGGACGACTGCCGCCGTAATTTCAGTACCAATGCCGTCGCCGGGAATTAAGGTAATTTTATGTTTCATAGGATTTTAGCCACAGGTCAAAAAGATCAGAACAGATTTACGCAGATTAAAAATTGAGCCATAAACCAGCACAGATTGATCTGAGTATATTTGTAGCAATCTGTGTGATCTGTGGCTAAAAAATTATTCCCAGGCGTTAGTTGACTCTCCACGTTCGTCGCGCCAATGCGGAGTCCACGCCAGCGCGACTACTTTCAAGTTGATGTCTTTCTTTTTCGGCTTGCAGGAAACGGTTTCAAGTCGTTCCGTAGACGGATCGCCTTTTGCTTTCAAGGCGTCGGTTTCCGCCTGGAATTGCGCATTCAATTCTTCAATTTGTGCGTTGATTGATTCGACGGTTTCTTCGGCGCGTCCGACATCGCCGGATTGTTTTGAGGCGCGTGCCATGCTGCTGATCGCGCTGGCTCCACGACGAAGATTTGTAGAGCTGACAACTTTATTGCCCATAAATGCGCCGAGCAACGATGATCCAATCGATAGCCAGCCCTGCATTTTCGCGGATTGCGCTTCCTGCGCTTCGCGCTCCATCGTTTGTTGAGCGCGGCGTAATCGTTCGTCCAGGTGTGCAAAATCATCGGCGTATTTTTGCCGCAGGTTTTCGACTTCGGCGTCGCGGGATTCGCGTACCAGTTGATTCAGGCGCAGCCGAAAATCACGTTCGGATTCATCCGCGTTGGAATAAATTTCGTGGTATTCGCTGTAGAGCAAATCAATCGTGCGATTGCGATAAATAAAATCAAGCAGGTCTTTGCCCCACTTATCAAAGCTTTTGGCTTTGCCCGCAATTGACGGTACGTCGGCGAACTGTCCGTCATCATTCGGATCAGTTTCCAAATCGTTCGGATCAACACTAATTTCAGCCGCTTCCGACCAGTCTACGGGAACAGGATTGTCTGTAATCGTGGCAATAAAAGCTGCCTCCTGCGAATAATCTATGGCGGTTTTAATGTCAACGAAATGAATATCAGTTGCGCCAACAACCATCGGCGTGTAAACCAATGTGCAGCCATCATCCGGCGCCTTTGATCTGACAGGTAAAAAATATTGCGTCACATCAGAAGCCAGCAACGGACGTGCACCTGCACTCGCGCTGGGAGCCGCCGCTTTTTTCGTTCCGGCAGTTGGCGCAGCTTTCGCCGCAACCATCGGTACTCCCTGCAATTGCTCTCTGACGGGATCGGTGAGTTGTTTTATTTGATTGCGGGTCAGTGGGCCGCGTAAATATGACATCGCCCAGCGCGTCTCGAAAACTACGGGCGCGTCGTTGTGAACGTTATTCATCAGGAAAATTCGATTGCCTAAACCGGAAAGAATTTCTTCCATCGCACCGCGATCAAACTTCATTCCTGCGCTGGCTGATGCACCTTCCAGACCTTCCAGCACACGCGCTTTGTCGCGTTCAGTTTGCAATCGTCCAATAAACCACGTTCCTGTATTGCCTAATCCTTTGTAATCCAAATCCACCGGATTTTGCGTGGCGAGCATAATTCCCAACCCAAAAGCACGCGCTTGTTTCAGCAATGTCAGCAACGGTTGCTTTGACGGAGGATTTGCAACGGGTGGAAAATATCCAAAGATTTCATCCATGTACAGCATTGCCCGCAAACTCGTAGTTCCCGATTGTTGCCGCATCCATCCAAGCACTTGATTCAGCAACAAAGACACCATAAACATTCGTTCGGCGTCGTTCAGGTGAGCGATGGAAATGATCGAAATTTTCGGTTTGCCAGAGGAGGTGTAAAGCAGATTATTGATGTCGAGTGGTTCGCCTTCCATCCACGAACTGAAGCCCGGCGAAGCCAGCAAATTGTTGATGGACATCGCCAGCTCAAAGCGTTCTTTGCCGGGATAAAAAGACTCAATATCCATCACACCAATTTTAGTAAATGGTGGTTGCTGAATTTGCTGAATCAGCGCCGCGAGGTCGAGGTCTTTGCCGTTTTGCCAGCAGGTATTAATGATCGTCGAAAGCAGGATATGTTCGCGGCTGCGAATCGGATCAGCTTCGATGCCGAGCAAACCGAGCAGGCTTGTCACCGTAGTGCTGATGCGTTCGCGCAACAATTCGCCGTCTTCCATAATTTCCGGCGGCGGCACGGTGAACGATTTCATAATCGAAAGCTGAATGCCTGCGCTGCTGCCCGGCGTGTAAATTGCAAATTCTGCCGTCTCTCTCAGCTTGCGAATGCGCTCGCCGTCCTGCCCCCATTTCGCCAGACCGTTTTTCCAAAGCTCTGCTTGTTGCGCGGCAAACTCTGAAGGGCTTACACCTTTGCGGCGTGCATCATCTTCGTTAATCCACGGCTCAAAATCACCGGGAGCCAAGTCAGGAAACGTCAGCAACAAATTTGCCAGATCGCCTTTCGGATCAATCGCAATGACCGGGACGGAATCCATCGCGGCTTCTTCAAGCACGTTGAGGCATAGCCCGGTTTTTCCGCTGCCGGTCATGCCGACACAAACGGCATGCGTGACCATATCTTTTGAATCGTAAAGAATCAGGTCATCTGAAGAGGTTTGTTTGTTAAGATCGTATTTTTTGCCGAGATAAAATTGTCCAAGTATTTCAAAATCCTGCATCGTTAATTCCTCCCAAAATAATCGTTGTCACGAGCGGCGCTCATTTTACTGAATCACGGTTTAAAGTCGAGGCGTTAGCATTAGTGCGTCATCGAATACACAATCGCGTTCATCCCCAACCGATAGGCGGCTAAGCCAAACCGCAGCGCATAACGAGGTTCATCAATCCATTCCCAGGCATCGCCGTTATCAGTGTTGCGGGCAATCAAGACGACGATTCGACCATCGGCATCAATGATTCCTTCGTAATGAGGAATGATGCCGCCTTTTTCATCCGTGCGTCCACGATACACCCAGTTATCTACATTCGGCACTTGCACAACTTCGTTGATGTCGAAATAGCAATGAAAGAGTGGATGATCCAGCGGCAGTTCTTTGATCGTATATTCGGGGAAAATCTTGTGCATTTGATTTTGCACATTTTGCCATTCATATTCGCCCCAGAAATCATCCAGCATCAAAAAGCCGCCTCGTTGCAAATATTCGCGTAACGCAGCAGCATCGCTTTCTGACAATTCCATATATCCCGGCTCGACCGCATAAATAAAGGGATAATCATAAATGTGCGGATCGTGCATCGAAATGGAAATTGGCTGCGCGGAAATTCCCAGCAAACTTTTCCCCCAGCCACGCAAACCTTGCAAAAATTGATGATCAGCTTTGGGGTAATCTGTCGTCCACATTTGACGCCAGCCGGGCGAACTATAAATCAGCCGCGCAAACGTGTATTCGCGGACCTGGTTGGAAGATTCTTCAGGCAGGAAATCAGGCAACCGCGAAAGTCTCTGGCTTTGCGTTGGGAGCGCAATTAACAACAGAATTAGTAATAGCACTGCACGAGAGGACTTCATTTATTTGCCTCATTGCTTCAATCATAAAGCAGGTGAAGATGTGAGCCGGGATAATAATGCGCAAGAATTTTTTCGGCTTTGTAATTGCGCTCTGCCATCAGCGCCGCGCCGATTTGACAGAGTCCGACACCATGTCCCCAGCCGGCTCCAACCAAAGTAAAACTTGCCGGAATAGTTGCCTCATCAGCTTCGATAATAAAGGCGGAACTGTACAAATGCGAGGGCGAGAGGGCGCGGCGAATCTCTAATTCTTTGCCGATGATTAGGGTCGTGTTTTCACCCGTTATTTTGAGCTTCACTAACCGCCCTGACGCGGCGCGTTCAACTGGTTCAAGTTTGAGGATTGTCCCAAAATCTACGCCCAGTTTTTTTAGCAGTAAGGCCTGAATTTCAGCCTGTGTGAGCGTCACACGCCAGCGGAAAAAATCGGTCGTTTCCTGGTCGAAGCCTGGCAGAATTTTGGCGAGAATTTCCTTGTCCTGTGTATTACAAAACGCAGGCGGATTACCACGAATCCATCGTTCAGCGTTGGCTTCATCCGTGAGCGGCAATGTGTATTCTGCCGGAAATTTCTCTCCGTCGTACAGCACCGTCAAATAATCAAATTTCGTCTTGTCCCACGCCGCCGTGTAATCCTCAACCATTCCGCCGCAA
>JANMKB010000149.1:0-14564 GCA_031371805.1 Blastocatellia bacterium
CAACTCAAAAGACTTTGGGGTATTGCTAATCAAGAAGCAAAAGGCAAAGACTTAGACGAGAGGCAAATCTCGCAAGTTATAGAAGTCTTGAAACGCTTTGATGTAGTATTTAAACTAATTGTGACCGATCTCGGATTATTAACAGATCACGAAATTTCAGATTTTAGGCTAAAGTCAGCTTCTGGGATGACGATGCACCTTACGCCAGAACATCCTGCTGACACAATTGTTAAAGCTCACGAATGGAAGAAGCGGATTGAGGAAATGCCGAACAACTTATTTGTTCAAATGGCAATGTTGAACCATTTAATCCCAGATGCGGTTCAAGACCTCGTCCTTTATTATGCAAGACGACTCCCAAATGAACTTGGCAAATTTCATTGGGTTGTAGATGCGAAAGATAAGCAAATAACCACAGCAGAAAAAGTTTGGGCGGAGGCTATTTATCCATTTCTTTATAACCATTCTTTAGTGCAACCATTGATATACGCAGAAGGGGGCGATTATTCCTATTTTGATAACCATCAACATAGCAAGAGGACACAAGTAGCACGTGCCAAGGAATTCGCGGAGTACAAAGAAAAAGGAATTGAAACTTTGTCCGTAAGAAAGATTCTTGGGGGTGGTTTCGTGTTCCAAGACTCTAAAAAAAACAATGGACTTCAACTGGTAGATATTTTGGTGAATACTGCTCAAAGAGCATTTAATGATAAATTACAGCATAATGGATGGAAAGAATTAGGTGCATTGCTCATATCAAAAATTCCGAGCTCTATTTCGTTTATCAGCCTCAATGTAAAAGGTACAGACGAAAAAATCAGGACAATTCAAAGTCCATTTTTTCATGTGGTAGATACTCTCAATGAGAAAGCAAAACCTTTATGGACAATAAAAGAAAGGCTTGCTGCTCAGCGACAGAACAAGAGGGAATAATCTTTCTTTCTAAAAGGCATTTATGTCAAATGCCTTCACCGCAAATTTAGTAATTTAGGGTAATTGATGCAAAGGGATAAAAGGGGCGGCGAGTGGCAATAAATTAGGTTTCCTCGCCTAAATAATCTTGTTCACCCTGTCTACGTTTTAGATTTTCCTTTGATTTGACAAAGCCTCCTTCATCCATCACCATGATCTCAAATTTATCGCCAGTCAGTACGGGAGAGACTGATTTATTTCAGCGCCGAAGGAGCAACCGCCCTTGGAAACTCTCAGGCAAACGAACCGTCTGACTTATCAATTTCTGGAAAGAGGTTGCAAAACCCGCCGACGGAATAACACTCTCAGGCAAACATACAGATAGGGCTTTCAGACCCGTTTAGAGTTCACGCTTCAGCGTGTTTTCCGCCAGCGAAGCGCGGCAGAAAGACAAACTAAAGTTTGAACTCTCAACTTTTTTCTATTTTCTGAGAGTATCTTATGAACCAACCCGCCACTGATTTTGCCCGTCGTCACATTGGCCCTTCGCCCTCCGACATTGAAGCAATGCTAAACTTTGTCGGCGCAAAAAGCCTTGATGACTTAATCGCGCAAACAATCCCAAACAGCATTCGCCAAAAGAGTGCTTTGGCTTGTGTGCCAGCACATTCTGAGACCGAAGCGTTAGCGAAAATGCGTACCATCGCGGCGAAAAATCAGGTCTTCACTTCGCTGATCGGGCAAGGATACTCCAGCACAATTTTGCCCGCCGTCATTCAACGCAACATTCTCGAAAACCCGGCCTGGTACACAGCCTATACGCCATATCAGCCTGAAATTTCGCAAGGTCGCCTCGAAGCGCTCATCAATTATCAAACGATGATTTGCGATTTGACGGGATTGGATGTGTCGAACGCTTCGTTGCTGGACGAAGCGACTGCCGCCGCCGAAGCCATGGCTTTAGCCAAACGCGTGAGCGATTCAAAATCCAATAGTTTTTTTGTAGATCATCAGGTGCATCCGCAAACACTGGCGCTACTGCAAACACGCGCCGAACCACTCGGCTGGGAATTAATTGTCGGCGATCCGCTGACGGAAATCTCTAAGCAGGAAGTCTTCGGCGCGATCTATCAATATCCTGGCACAAATGGCGAAATTCGTGATTTTCGTGAAAGTATAAACACGTTACATTCTCGCTGCGGCATCGCCGTCGTAGCCGCAGATTTATTGGCTCTGACGTTGCTCGCTTCGCCCGGCGAACTTGGCGCAGACATTGCGATTGGTTCGGCGCAACGCTTCGGCGTGCCGATGGGATACGGCGGGCCACACGCGGCGTATATGTCCGTCAAAGATGCGTACAAACGCTCAATGCCGGGACGTTTGGTGGGCGTCTCAATTGATTCGCGCAAAGCTCCGGCGTATCGCTTAGCGTTGCAAACGCGTGAACAACACATTCGCCGCGAAAAGGCTACGTCGAATATTTGCACCGCGCAGGTGTTGCTGGCGGTGATGGCTTCAATGTACGCGGTCTATCATGGCCCCGAAGGTTTGACGCATATCGCACGTGAAGTGCATCGCAAAACTTCTGTGCTGGCAGCAGGCTTGCAAAAACTTGGATTCAAAATTCAGAACGAAGCATTCTTCGATACGATCACTGTTGAAGTTGATGACAAGCAAAGCGAAATTATTGCGCGTGGTCACGGCGAAAAAATCAATTTTAGAATTGCAGGGAGTAACGCGCTTGGTATCGCACTTGACGAAGCGACTACGCCAGAAATTATCGAAGCGGTTTGGCGCGCATTTGACGGCGATTTGAAATTTGCTGACCTTTCTTCCGAAGCGAAAGAATCCTTACCCGCATCACTCGCCCGAAAATCCGAATTCCTGACGCATCCGGTCTTTCATCGTTATCGTTCCGAAACCGAATTGCTGCGGTATATGCGCAAGCTCGCCGACCGTGATTTAGCGTTGGATCGCGCGATGATTCCGCTTGGTTCCTGCACGATGAAATTAAATGCGACGACGGAGATGATTCCCGTGACGTGGCCTGAATTCGGGGCTTTGCATCCGTTTGCGCCAATTGACCAGGCCGCAGGTTATCAGGAAATGTTTGAGGATTTGAAGCGCTGGTTGTGTGAAATTACAGGCTATGATGCGGTTTCGTTGCAACCAAATTCCGGCGCACAAGGCGAATACGCGGGGCTGCTGGCGATTCGTGGCTATCACCTCAGCCGTAACGAAGGTCATCGCAATATTTGCTTGATTCCTTCGTCCGCGCACGGCACAAATCCAGCCTCCGCGCAGATGGTCGGGATGGAAGTCGTCGTTACGAAATGCGATGAAAACGGCAACGTAGACATCAACGACTTGCAAGCAAAAGCGGAAAAATATTCAGCCAATTTAGCTGCCGTGATGGTGACGTATCCGTCCACGCACGGCGTCTTTGAAGAGCAAATCCGTGAGCTTTGCGCCATCGTACATTCGCACGGAGGACAGGTTTATTTGGACGGCGCGAATATGAACGCACAAGTGGGGTTGTCTCGTCCTGGCGATTACGGCGCAGACGTTTCGCATTTGAATTTGCACAAAACATTTTGCATTCCACACGGCGGCGGAGGCCCTGGAATGGGGCCAATCGGAGTCAAATCTCACCTTAAACAATTCCTGCCCGGACACCCAATGATTGATGGCGGAACCGCTCCCGTCGGCGCGGTATCAGCGGCTCCGTATGGCTCAGCTTCGATTCTGCCGATTTCATACACGTACATTTTGATGATGGGCGGCGCAGGGCTGCAACGCGCAACTGAAGTCGCAATTCTCGCGGCGAATTACATGGCGAAACGTATTGATGAGCATTTCCCCGTCCTCTACAAAAATCACAACGGTCGCGTAGCCCACGAGTGCATCATTGATCCGCGCGGATTGAAAAATACTTCGGGCGTGACGGTGGATGACATTGCGAAACGCCTGATTGATTACGGCTTCCACGCGCCTACGATGAGCTTTCCCGTCGCGGGGACGTTGATGATTGAACCAACCGAATCAGAATCATTAGCCGAACTGGATCGTTTCTGTAACGCGATGATTGCAATCCGCAATGAAATCCGCGAAGTCGAAAACGGACGCTTCGCCATCACCGATTCGCCGCTTCGTCACGCACCGCATACAGTACATGATTTGGCGGATGAAGAATGGAATCGTCAATACAAACGTAGCGAAGGTGTGTTCCCGCAAGGCGTATCGCACACCGATAAATATTGGTGTCCGGTGAGCCGGATAGATAATGTTTACGGTGATCGTAATTTGTTTTGTGTGTGTGTGCCAACGGAAGAATACGCGCAGGCCACGAGTTCATAATTTTCTTGCCAGGATCAAGTCGAATATGTTTTTTTTTCCAGGAAAACGACACATATTTGACAAGAAAAATCCAGAATGCTCTCTTGACATCAACATTTGGATATTGTATTTCTTGGCTTGGAGGGGGAGTAGACAGCCCTTAAGGGTTTGGTAAATCGTCAAGACAGTTGCATAGCGCAACTCGGTTTATCAACGAAGAGTCAAGACCTTTCATAACGATTGCATGAGAGCAATCGTTATGAAAGGTCTTATTTTTTTGCCTAAATTTATGAAACTAACAAAAACTCTTTTCATAGCTTGTTTATGCGCCTGCGTTGCGCCTCAAGCTTTTTCACAGACAAAATACGGAACCGATTTTCAACTTTGGAACGACACACAATTTATCCTTCCCCTGAATAAGAAAAAGGATTTGAACTTAACTATTTGGGAATTTGCCAGATTTGGCAATCACGTCAAAACTGTCACGGACGCGCGCATAGGCGGGCTGATTACTAAAAAAATCAACCCATACGTCACAGTTGGTGGAGGATATTTGTATCGTTATGCAAATCCAAGTTTTATTCTGAAACGATACGAAAGTCGTTATCTGGGACTGGCAACATTTACCATTCCTTTGAGTAAAGACAAAAAATGGACTTTGGTAAATCGCAATCTGTACCAATACGAAAATCGTTATTCGCGTCCCAACGCTTCGATTATGCGTAATCGCTTTTGGTTAAAACGCGAAGTGACGGTTGCCAAAAAGAAAATTGAACCGTTTGTTTCGTTTGAGACCTTCTATGATTTTCGTTTGAAGGATTTTGCGCGCTTCCGTGCGCAAACAGGTTTCTCCCATAAATTTAATGCCAAATTCGCGGGAGATTTTTTCTATGTTCGCCAAAATGAAACTGGCAACGGGACTCGTCCGGGTACATTGAATGGACTCGGTACAAGTTTCAGGGTCAATTTCTAAACACAAAAAGTAACACCTATTAAGGAGATACAAATGAGAAATATCTTAGTAACTTTATTTGCTGTAACGCTACTTTTAACTGTTTCAGCCTCGGCGCAAAAAAAAGAAACAGTCGAGGAAAAAAAGCTCAGGAAAAGTGGCATCACTACCAAGCAAAAACAAGCTGAGGTGACGCCGCAACAAGCGCTCCAAGCCTTAAAAGCTGGCAACGAACGATTTGTTAGTGGCAAAGTAATCAACCAGAAAAAATATCGCTTACAAGTCGAATTTACCGCCAAAGGTCAAGCCCCTCATTATGCGATTGTGAGTTGCCTGGACTCTCGTGTCGCGGTTGATGATATTTTCGATTTGAATAACGGCGATGCTTTTAATGCGCGTATCGCCGGGAACATTATCAATGAGGACATCCTCGGCAGTTTAGAATTCGCCACCGCCGCTTCGGGGGCTGATGTGATTGTCGTTTTGGGGCATACAAACTGCGGCGCGATCAAAGGCGCTTGCGATAATGTCAAACTTGGGAATCTAACAGGACTTTTGCAAAAGATTGAACCCTCGGTAGACCTGATCGGCAAAGACTGGAAGAAAGGCGGCGAAAAGAATTCAAAAAATCACGAATTCGTCGAAGCTGTCGGCGAAGAAAATGTCAAATTGCAAATGAACCTCATCAAAGAAAAAAGCCCAATTATCAAAGGCTTAATTGACCAGGGCAAAGCGATTTTAGTCGGCGCTATTTATGATTTAGAAACCGGCAAAGTGTCTTTTATGAAATAACAACGCGAGTCGGTTGAAATTCTTCTGGTGTCTTGACTCAGCATTATTGAGAATAAGTTGCCGAGTTTAATCAGGTGTAATCACGATTTCTTTCGGACTTCGTTGATAAAAACACCTAATACCAGGCACAGGCATTAGGTGTTTTTATATAAGTTTTGCGCATAGAATGTCGGTATGAAATTTATTCAATGTGATGTTTTTACCGATCAAATATTCGCAGGCAATCCGTTAGCTGTCTTCATTGACGAAGCGTGGAATCAAACGCTCGACAGTGAGACGATGCAAAACATTGCGCGGGAAATGAATTTGTCCGAAACGGTTTTTGTGCTGCCTCCAACAGATTCCACAGCGTTGCGGCGACTGCGAATTTTCACGCCTTCGCTGGAATTGCCGATGGCTGGTCATCCTGTCGTCGGCACGTGGAATATGCTTGCGCGCCTTGGCGTAGTCGCTCCGCCTGCTTCGGGTTCAGGAAGTGTCATCATTCAGCAGGAATTAAAGCTCGGAATTTTGCCTGTCGAAATTGATTTTGTAGATGGGCAACCAACCAAAGTCACGATGACGCAAGGCACTCCAAGCGTAGGCGAGCCGCTCGACGACACAGAAATTTGTGCGCGAGCTTTGGGTTTGAGCGTCGAAGAAATTGGCGGCTGGGGCTTACCGATAGTGCTGGCTTCAACCGGAGTGCCGTACCAAATTATTCCCGTGCGCGACAAAGCCGCGCTCAGCCGCATCAAACTGAATTATCAAGCGCTTGGCGAAGTCTTAAAAAAAGTGCACGATCACGCCGTCTACGTCGTCACACGCGAAACGCATTCACCTGACGCGTTCGTCAGCGCTCGAATGTTCTGCGGCGAATCCGTCGGCATTGTCGAAGACCCCGCGACAGGCAGCGCTGCCGGCCCGTGTGCCGCAGCATTAGTCCATTACGGGATTGCGCCAGAAAAATTCATCATCGAACAAGGCGTAGACATGGGGCGTCCGAGTTATATTGAAGCTGAAATTGAAGGCGAAAAGGGAAATGTGAAATTGGTACGAATTGGCGGAAATTCTGTGAAGGTGCTGACGGGCTTATTCGAAATGTAGGTCAAAATTAAAATATTGATTCGGGGCAACTATGATTCGTAAAGAACTCAGGTTGCCTCAGTTTTTTGTACTTACTTTGATTGCCAGGTCAGATTGGTCAGTGAAAATCCAAGTGAACGAATGTCGGTTGCACCTTTGACTACGTCTTTTGGTACGAAGGCTTTGGTCGAAGTGATTTTGACTTCGGCATAATCGCCTGAACCAAGTTTTGCCGCAGGTATAGTATATGCTTTTTCGATCAAGCCTTCCGTCGCGTTGAATTTTTCTAACTCTTCACCGTTAATCGAAACAGTAATTGTCGGCGATTGCGGAAAATGTTCCAGCGGTACATTTCCAGCAATTTTCAATATCATATCTTTCTTAGTATTTTTGACCTTTACCTTTCCTTCGGTTCCCATCCAGCGCCAGCTTGTACCAGCCTTAGCATCTTTTTCTTCAGGATAAAAACCTTTTTTATAAACAATGTCAATTGCCGGAGCCGCAGTGCTGGCTGCCGGAATTGCAGGATTTACTGTTTCTTTTTCATCACTGGCGCAACTAACTAACAGTGCAACTGCAACAATAATTGATAATCCAAAAATCTTTTTCATCCAATAGCCTCCTCAAAATTGGTCGTCCTGGCGAACGTAGAATCATTTGGTCATTTGGAAAAATGTCTTCGCTAAAATTTCCATGGTGGATTCGTCAAAGGGGATAACTCCGTTCCAATATTGGAGCATAAATTTTACCGAGAGCAACAGCATAAGCGCTGATGCGATCAATGTCGCACGATATATTAACGGCTTTTCGCGCAATGCTTCAAGCAGGGCGGCAAACAGAATTGCAAATAATGGCAGCGTTTCTGTAAAAGCCCGATGTCCGAATGAGCCACCGAACGACCACGAAGGCCAACTGGCGATGATGTATGTGTGCAGCGCCAGAATGAGTAACGTCGGTAACCAGAATCCTTTCCAGTAACGCTTGATAAAAAAGAACCCGCTTAACGCCAGTAACAGAATCGGCGACCAGAAAAATAATCCTTTTCGCACACTAAAAAGTACGTTGATGATTTCCGGCTTTGTCCAATTGAATGACAATCCTTGATAAGAATTTACCAGCCAATGTCCGGTGCTGAATTTCCAATACAGCAACAACGGAAGAATCGTAGCGCAGAAAATTGCTGTGCCCAGTAAAACGGCAGTTATGTGCCGCCGGAAAAATGCCAGACGTGCTTGCAGCGCAGGCCAATCCGTAAGGCCGAGCAATGGAACAAAGAGCAAAAAAATAACGTTCGTTGGGCGCACAATTGTGATGAGTCCGGCGACAATGGCAAGCAGGGTCGTGGTTACTCTGTACGGTTCTTTGTACCATTTTTCCGCCAGAAAAATTAGTGCGCTGAACAAAAAGAAAGAATAAACATGGCTGAAAATATTGTCGCTGGTTCCGTAATGAAAAAGGTTAGTTGCAAACGTAATTGCGGTCAGTGCCAACAAACTTGTGCTGGCCGAAAAATGTCTTAGCAAAACACGGCGCAGCAAAAACAGCCCCGCGACCAAATAAAATAGGCCTGCCAGCGTTGTCATTAATTGATAAGGCCACGAAAATCCATCTCTTGGCAGGCGGGCAAGTTTCGCTAATAAATGTCCGGCAAAGAAAAATGGCGATAGCATTACCGCTTCGCCGAGCGGATAGCGATTTAATAATTTCCCTGTTGCGGGGTAACGCGCGACGCCCATCCATTCTTCAGTTTTGCCCGCGAATTGTTTGGCAATTGTTTTTTCCAGCGAAATATCATGATCCAGAAAAACGGCTGGTAAATATAAATAATAACCGACGCCGTCTGATCTGATAGGTTGAAAAGCAAAGCCGTTGTTGACGTAAACGTGCAGCAGCGCAAACAAACCCAAAGCTAAAACCGTCGGCACAAAAGCACGTAATAAATTCGCAGCAGAAAACACGACAGGCGCTTCAACATTTGTCTTGCGCAAATTGCGCAAAGCGGCAAATTCATGCTGAAGATTATGACGAATATTTGTGAAGTGATTCTGTGCTGAGTTTTGTTGCGGTTTGCGGGACAAACTGAAAACAGTTCCGATGCCTAAAATTATAAAGCTGAGCAAGGCATACCAGGCTCCGTTTTTGAGGCTTGGGGCGCGATAGAAAAATTCGATGCGATGTTTACCGGCAGGTACGCTCAACCCGCGCAATGTGTGATTGACGCGATAAACAGGCGTGCGCACATTATCAATTTCAGCTTCCCAGCCGCGATAATAAATTTCGCTCAGCACCAGAAATGAAGCTTCATTGTGTTCAGATTCAAGTGCGATGGATTGCGGTTGATATTTTGTGATGCTGACTTTGGCACTTTTATTTTTGTCCACTGGAGGCAGCAGAAATTGTTTGCCGCCGAAATCTTCAAGCTCCAGTAACGCCGTTTCGTGCGGGTCAAATTTCGCCCCATCCGCAAATTTTCCTTCTTTGATCACCTGCAAAACTTCTGTCCCGGACCGCACTTCGATATTTTTTACTGACCACACACGCGGTAAGTAATGCAGGTTTTCGTATAACTCTACGTTGCCGAATGAGCCGAGTTTCTGCCAACGTTCCGGCGCCAGACTTTCATCACTAATTGGTGTAGCTGTTCCGCTACTTGCATCAAACAACGAAGCACGCGTGATGAGCGCTTCAGCTTCGGGTGCGACATAATCAATTTCGATCCGGTTAACTTCCACGCGGTCGAATTTGATGCGTGCCAAATAGCGATGCGCAGCAAAGCCTTCAGCCGGATAGTTTTCGATGACATTCGCACGTTGGTGTTTGGCAGAGGATTGCACATCGCTGCGATCATACGCCCATTCTGCGCTGTCGCGTCCGGCAACAAATTCGCGCTCAATGATTTTGTTGTCGGATGTGTGTAATTTAATTTTCAGGATTGGTGTTCCGTCAGCCAGGCTGGCGGAGTTGGCGAGCGCTGAAACAAAGGCGATTTCTGTCGCCCAGGCAGGTTGCGATTGCGTTGCAAAATGAGCGCCTTTTGCAAGCTGTAAATTGATCGGAGGTTCAGTAAACCGAATGCCGTCGTAAACAACACCACGCCCGTTTTCAATTGCTCCGCGTTGCTCGCGCAAAAAATATTTCACATTCAGTAAATCAAAACCGGAATGTGAAGCGCCAAGCGCGTTGTGATCCTGGAGCTTTCCTTCCGTAGTCATTTCTCCGGCAATATCACGAAAGCGTCCAAGCTCCAACACGTCATAACCGTTGACGCTCTGAATGCCGCGTAAAATCGAGTTGTTGGGGAAATTCAGTTCTTCATAGTTTTGGCTGAACGGTTGCCCACCATCGCTCAATAAACGAAACGAATGAAAATCCGTCTCGCGCGATTTAATGAATTTTACTGATGACGAATCGGGGAGGCGGGCGACTAATTCTTTGCTTGCATTGTGCCATTCAAAGAACCATCCAAATGTTCCTACGTCCACGATTGCGATGACAATTAGTAATGCTTTTGTCGCAAAACCAGGTCGCCGCACGAAACTGAAAAGTGCTGCAACACTAATGAGTAGGGTAAGGATCGGAATCCACGCTTCAGGGTTTGTAAAGTGCCCGAATTCTGGTAAGCGTGGTTGCGATGAAACAAAACGGACAGAGAAAAAACGGTAAAGAATGGCGGTCGCAATTACTGCACTGGCGATGATGCCAGCACTCAGGAAAAATAAACGCAGCCGTTGCGAGCGTTCAGCGTTTAATAGCTCGTTCGTTCCGAAACCTGCCAGCATTGCAGCCGCGAATGTGTATTCGAGCAGATGCCGATACGAGCCACGAAACAAATTATAGAAAGGAATACGATATAAAAAATGGTTCAAGCCAAAGGGCAAATAATCGCCGAGCGCGAGGATTATTGCCGTCACTGCAATAATTGCCCAAAGAATGATGAGCGAATGTTTGCGCCCGCGAAAGATGGCAATCAGGACTAACATTAATCCGAGCAACCCAATGTATCCGGCAGAAACGCTGACACTGCCTGCACCCCAAAACGAATTTCCCCACGGCGCTTGTGTGTAAGGGCGAATTCCCCCGCCGCCGAAAAAATACGGGAATATCAGTGTGAGTAATTGTTGCGGAGGCAACGAGAAAGCAGAGAAATATTCGTAATCTAATTGGGCACGCGTACCTTGTTTTTGTAATTCGCGGGCCGGAAAATATTGCACCAGTGAAAACAATCCGCCACACAAGGCCAGGCAAAAACCAAAAATGACAAAACGAGTTTTTGCCGCCTGGGTTGTTCTGAATAATAATGAAAAAGCGACGTAAAATGCTGCGACCAGCGCTGTATTAAAAGTCATCTGGGGTTCGCCTGCGACAAATTGGAGCCCCAGAAAAATTGCGCCCAGCACTACCCAGCACCATTTTGTTTCCTGAAAAAGGTGCTCCACTGCCAGCAGTACCCACGGCAACCACGCGGCGGCTGCGACGCGACTGGTATGTCCAAGATGCGCAATCATGAACCCGCCAAATGTAAATAAACTGCCTGCCAAAATTGCCCCTGTGCGATGGATGCCAATTTTGCGGGCATACAAATAAGTCCCGATCAGCGCTATCTCAAAGCTGATGAGGACAACAGCATTCATTGCAACTACGGGCGGTAACACGGCGAACAGCCAATTGGGCGGATAGAGGACACCGGGATAAACACTGGCGAGGAGCGGTGTACCGGCAAAAATATAGGGATTCCAAAGAGGAATTTGTCCATGCGCGAGCATTTGTCCGGCGAGATAGCGCACACCGAAATTTTGTACCCATCCATCACCAGGCATGAGGACAACTTGCCCTAACAATGCCGGATAAAAAAAGAGCAGTGGTAAACCAACGAGGAAGCAGGCTGTCAACACACGTCTTGAAATGGCGAAGCTGAAGGGTATTGATGAGTTTTGATTTAGATGGTTGGGGCTGGACACAAACATTAGCGCACAAAAAGCTACAGACAGACTACGAAGAACGTCGCAAGCTAAGCGCCCAGCCTGTGGAGCCAGACGCTTAACTTACTACCAATCTGTTATTTGGTAACCCACTCAACTTTGGTGACAGAGAAGCCAAGCTTACGATCATCGGCTGATTTTTTGTCAACTTCCTTCGGCACGAAAGTTTTATTCGTTGTGATTTTTAATTCAGAATATTCTTTGCCAGCCTGATCTGCTGCTGGAATTGTATATTCCTTAGCAACATTTTGTGCGCCGGGAAATTGATCAAGCTGTTTGCCGTTGAAAAAAACTGTCAGAGTCGGTGGTTGTGGGAAAGCATTCATTGGGACATTGCCTGTTAACGACAATTTCATGTCACGAGTATTATTTTTCAATTTGACGATTCCTTCATTACTCATCCAGCGCCACGAGATAGTCTTATCTCCCTCCACATGAGTAAGCCCTTCACCATAAATAATTTCAGTGTTAGCCGCTGGCGAGGCAGTGGTCAGGGGTAAGTCTGTTTCTTTACTGGAGCTACAGCCTGCGGTAAAGAAAGTCAGGCCAAGCATAAGAGAAATCAAAATAGCTATAAGGTGTCTTTTCAACATGTAATCTCCTTAATTAATAAAATTCATAACTTAGTGCGGCATTTCTATTCGCCAAAGACTGAATGAGCCAAATTCATCCAGCTTCGTCCATTCGTTCTGAATATTGTTGTGCGCGTCATTTATTTCATGTGTCATTAAAAAAGCATAGAGCGGAAGCCCCTGAGCGGTAGCACGGCGCATAATTTCCTGTAATTTTTCTGTTGGGGCTAAATCCCAGCGGACAGTGTCCCGATCCGTATAAAATCTCCAGGTGCCGTTCATTTCCATCGCAAAGACCAGTGCTCGTTCAGGCAGTAATTGCCTGGCGCGGCGGCAAGCAGCACGATCCAGCGCGTCTTGTCTGCCAATATCAAAGACCTTGAAGCGCTGCATAAATAGTTGTTCAAAGCCAAGCACACAACCCAGCATAATGATTAGGCTGCCAAACACTAACTGTGAACGCAGGAAAGGTGCTTCGATCTTTTTGGTTAGCCCTTCTATTATGCTTCGACACGTAAAAGTGAGCGCCAGAATCAATGCTGGAATCGCAGGTAAGAGAAAGCGGGTATACCACCAGGCGTTATACCAGGAATAGCCGCAGTAAAAAACGAAAAACGTTCCAAACCATGTCAGGATAAAAAAACGCTTCCGCCACGTCAGTTGCCTTAGCGCGGGCGTTGCCAGCCAGGCTAATAACAAAAACGGACTCATTGACCGCGAGAGCCAATAACTATAATGCTCAAATCGCTTCTGTAAGCCTGCCACAACTAACTCTTGTTCCAACCCTAACAGGCTGTATCCTGTCTGTAAGGGATGCTCAAAAACTGTATAGTTATAGATGAAAAAAACCAGTGCCCAGGGGCTGCCACCTAACCCGAAGAAAAATAATGAGCGCCAGCTTAATCTTAAGCAAAAGACCAATGGTAACAATAGCAAAACACTGGTAGGGCGGATAAGAAACGCGAGCCCAAATGCCGTGCCTGCTAATAAGCTCCAGCGCTCGTCTTTTTGTGAGCGGAATGCCGCGAGGATTGTTACCAGCGTCCAAAATGTTGCGGGTACATCGCTTGCTACTTGTAGCCCCTGGTAAATTAGCGTTGGGCAAAAAGCAAAAATGATAGTGGCGGCGCTGGCATATTTTCTTGTGAGGCCAATTTCTTTTCCAAGCAAATAGAACATGAATACGCTTAAAGCGGCAAATACCGGGCTGACAAGATAAAGACCTGACTGCCAACCGAACACCAATGAGAAGAGCATCATATGCAACGGCAACCCAACCGGGTAAAAAGGCACCATCTTTGTCGCGTCTGGCAACAACAAATACGTCCGCAGCAAAAAGGCTGGCGCATAGTCGGGCGGCAGGTCAAATTCCTTCAGGAGCGGAACTGGTTGCGCAACAGGGCCGTGCTGTAAGGAGTACGCTAAATTGGCATAGCCTGTCGAATCTGGCCCACGCACAGCGAAGGTTGTGTAGTTGATAAGAAAGGCTCCATAAAGCAAAACAAGAGCGATAAGCAAAATGCCAAACCAATTTTTGCGTAAGACTTCCCAGATAAGGCGAAGGCGAAAATACTGATGTTCATCCTTTCTTTCAGGTGACGCTGAAACAGCTTTGGATTGTGCAGCCACTTTATTCTCTCTCATGGGCGACTTGCCGAAAACCATGCGCTTTAGTCTACAAACCGATATTTTATCAACGTCCACACGGCGCTGAAGCCATCGCGCCAGGTAATTTTTTTGCCTTCGCTGAAATCGCGTCCATAATACGAAATCGGCATCTCGTACAACTTATATTTGCGCTTCAGGATTTTGGCCGTGATCTCCGGCTCGAAGTTGAAGCGGTTCGATTTGATCTGCACATTTTTGATCACATCAGCGCGAAACACTTTGTAACACGTTTCCATATCCGTCAGGATCGTGTTGTACAAAATATTTGTCAGCAGCGTCAGAAATTTA
>JANMKB010000257.1:0-10710 GCA_031371805.1 Blastocatellia bacterium
GTACCGTTTTCTGAGACGCCCGGCCCATTCCGACGAAGCGAAGGATCGGTCAATAATTCCAGGCGAAAACCCGTGATATTTTTGCGCTGCGTTTTTGCCTTCATAAAAAACGTAGCGTCAGTATAACGATACGATTCCACCCGAATCGAACCATCATCGCAGTACTCTTCGACCTTAGCGCGGGAAGAAAAAAACTCATCAATTTTCAGCGGCTCCCAATCGTCTTTGTAGCTGCGCGTTTGCGCTTCCCATTCATTCAAACGACGCGTGAAGTCAGCATCTCGCGTCATTAATTCGTTTTCAATATTCGCGATTTTGCTGGCAATTTCGGCACGTTTTTTTATTACTGCCTCGTCGGGAACTTCGACGTATGGCTCCTCATCAGAATTGAAAAACGCATAAAATTTGTAATACTCGTTGTGCTTGATCGGATCGAATTTGTGCGTGTGGCACTGGGTGCAATTGATCGTCAAACCAAGAAAAGCCTTGCCCATCGTGTCTACGCGATCAATCAAACCTTCGACGCGAAATTGTTCGGGATACACAGAGCCTTCTTCGTTGCGCATCGAATTGCGTAAAAACCCGGTCGCAATTTTTTGATCAAGTGTCGGATGCGGCAACAGGTCTCCGGCAAGCTGTTCAATCGTGAATTGATCAAACGGCATATTTTGATTGAAGGCTTTGATGACCCAATCCCGATAAGGCCAAATCGTGCGCACCTGATCTTTTTCATAGCCATTCGTGTCAGCGTAACGCGCTACGTCAAGCCAATGCCGCCCCCATTGTTCACCGTAGTGCGGCGAAGCAAGCAAGCGATCCACCAATTTTTCGTAGGCGACAGGTGAAGTGTCGGCAACATATTTTTCAACTTCTGCAATAGTTGGCGGCAGTCCCGTCAAATCAAGACTCACGCGACGAATGAGCTGTGTTTTAGAGGCTTCCGGCGAAGGCGCGAGTCCGTTTTGTTCCAGCTTCGCCAGCACAAAGTTATCAATCGGATTTCTCACCCAGGCTTTATCTTTGACTTCAGGAAGTGGCGGGCGAATCGGCGCGACGAAAGACCAATGTGCAGTAGTTTCGGATTTCGGGTTTCGAGGTTCATCTTTCATCTCTCTGCCTTCATCCTTCCTAACCGCAGACGCCTTAAAAATCGGCACGATGAGCGTAAAGGCAAAGATTACAAAGATGAGTTTCCTGAGCACAGATTGCATGGCGAAGACCTTTCCGAGCAGGATTTATTAGCGCTGTCGCTGTCCGATTATTTCCAGGGGAGTATTATTTTTTGCCTGTGGCGTCTTTCACTAACCCGACGCCTTCCTTCACATAAATCACTTGATTGGGCGCAATTTCATTGATCGTGTCCACTATACCACCAGGCCATTTAACTGCAATGGATTTGATCTTCGGCGCTTTGCCCAAACCAAAATGGAGACGCAAATCGTTTTGGGAATAGTAGCTGCCACCGCTGCGAACTTCGTCAATCAAGGTACGCAGCTTTTTGTCGTCTGCTTCAATTGCAAGCGTGATCCGCGCACCGATACCGCTGCGATTGGATTTGACGCCGAGCGCCTTGACCGCAAGCCAGTTATTTCCCGTCGCCGCATCACAGCGCATCAACACAGGCACATCGTTCACCGGATTAATGACGACATCAATGTCTCCATCGTTGTCGTAATCGCCAAACGCACAGCCGCGACTGGCGGTTGGTTCCAGAATCGCGCCACCAATTTTTTCGGTGATGTCCTTGAAATTGCCATTGCGCAAATTCTGATACAGCACCTTGCGTTGCGGGTAACTGGCCTCGGTGATGAGCTTTTCGACTTCGGGATAAACGTGCCCATTAACCAGCAAAATGTCGAGCCAGCTATCGTTATCAAAATCCAGAAAGCCACAGCCCCAGCCCAACCAGCGCGTATTCAATCCGATGCCTGCCGTAAACGTCACATCATCAAAAGTCAGCTTCCCCATGTTGCGATATAAGGTTGAAGTGTCGCCCGAAAAATTTGTCTTAAAAATATCCAGCCTGCCATCACCATCGAAATCGCCAACGCTGACGCCCATTCCCGCTTGTGGCTTGCCGTCGCCGCTATACGCCACACCCGCTTCCGTGGCGATGTCCGTAAACGTGCCGTCCTGATTATTGTGATACAAAATGGCCGGCGCCGAATCATCGGCGACGTAAATATCTGTCCAGCCGTCATTGTCGAAATCGCTGGTAATCACGCCTAAGCCAAACGTCCCGCTGGTTTTCAGAATGCCTGATTTTTCGGAAACATCCGTAAATTTTCCGTCACCTTCGTTGTGGTAAAGAATGTTTTTTTCGCCTTCCAAACCCGGCGGACCGCACGCGACCATCACACCTTTATATAGGCACGGCCCGGTTTCAGGCGTCGGGGCAGTCTTTAAATCAAGGTCAATATAATTTGCGACGAACAAATCCAGTTTGCCGTCGTGATCATAATCAAGAAATGCACTGCCCGCGCCCCATCTGGTTTTTATTCCGGCTACTCCGGCTTTTTCTGAAACGTCGGTAAACGTGCTGTTGCCGTTGTTATGGAATAAGGAATTTTTGCCGTAAGTGGAGATGAACAGATCTTCAAACCCGTCATTGTCGTAATCGCCGATACACACACTTTGCCCCCAGCCTGTTTTGGCTAAACCGGATTGCTTTGTGACATCGGTGAACGTGCCATTATGATTATTTTTGTAAAGATGCGAAGTCGGCTCCTGCCCTTTGGGAAAGCCATTGAGCCGCGTGCCATTCACGAAAAAAAGATCAAGCCAGCCGTCGTTGTCGAAATCAAACCAGGCAACGCCGCAACCTGTTGTTTCCAGTAAATATTTGTTTTTGTGTTCGTCACCATAAACGGTTTTGTGCGTGAGTCCCGCTTGTTTGGCGACGTTCACAAATGACACACTGAACTCATTCGCAGGAATTGTTTGCGCGAAAATTTTAACTGAGAAGAAAACGAGGAGTAGTAAGACCGCTTTGCTCATAACGGTTACTATAGATTGCCGCTGAGCGCTGATGCAACCGAAACGCAAAATGAGAAGAAGCTCTTTTGCCAGTCCAGGCTGAGGGTTTTTATGGGAAGCTGAAATTATTATGGTAAGAACCTGGAGCCTGGTAATTTTTGGATGACAAATACGCGAATCATTACCGAATCACAATTTTCAATTGAACTCCGCACAGTACAACGACGCGAGTTTGCCGCTTTCGGTCAGTCAGGCTATGGCGTAATTCACCTGCTCAAAGCAACCAGCTATCCAGAACACACCAGCTTTCTTATCAACCCCAATGCAAGCGCCAGCCTGAGTAAAAGTGATGGTCGGACAGAATTGCTGATGGTGCGCTTAACTCCGCCCTTATTGATCGAAACGGCGACGCGGCTTAAGCTTTATCGCACCGGCTCTAATTTGCTTTTTCGCCATGCCACCACACAAGACCAAAAACTTAGTGCGGTCTTGCAAGCAATTCATCACGAGTTAATTGAAGGCGCGGCGGGCTGGCGCGAGATTGTTAGCTCGCTGATTAAGCAATTAACGGTTTATTTATTGCGCTCGCACATCAATTTAAAACGTTCGGAAGAGCTGGAGCTTTCGCGTGTCGGCATCGTGGATCGCAGGCTGCGGCGGGCGCTTGAATTTATGCACGACAATTGTGGAAGGGAATTATCGTTGGCTGAAATTGCGGCGGCGGTTTACGTCAGTGAATTCCACTTTGCGCGACTTTTTAAAAAAATTACAGGGACTACGCCGCACGCATGTCTGGCGGCAATTCGGATCGAACGCGCACGTAAACTTTTAGCCGAAACCGATCTCAGTATTACTGAGGTTGGAGCGCAAGTTGGCTACAATAGTCAAAGCCATTTCACTAAAATTTTCCGCGCCGCAACCGGATTAACGCCCAACACCTTTCGCGCCGCTGCCAAATAATTTTTTCAAACTTTTGCCCCAGCTTAGCATATACCTGACAAATAAGTCAGGTATATGCTAAGCTGTCTTTTGCTTTTGAAAGGTCGTGACGAAACGTGAAAATTACAGCGCAGGAAGAATATGGTTTGCGGTGCATTATGCAGCTTGCCAAACAAAAAGATGGCGAGCCATTGATGGTGCGCGATATTGCGGATCGTGAAGGGTTATCGGTTGCTTACGTTGAGAAAATTTTGTGGACGCTGAGCCGCAGCAGGATTATTGAAAGCGTGCGCGGCCCCAAAGGTGGCTACCGTTTAACGCGCCCCTGTGCGGAAATTTTCATTGGCGAAGTGATGCGTGCGTTGGGCGGAATTCCTTCGTCAGAAGAAATTTGTGGGCAATTTACAGGCAATCACGACACCTGTGTGCATCACGGCGATTGTGAGCTGGAACCCGTCTGGGCGAGCATTACAGATTTCGTCAACAGCGTGTTTGACCGCATTCCGCTGTCACAACTTTTGCAAGGCAAACTGGAAGTGAAAATGGTGCAAATGTCACCCAAATCCCAAGCCAGGTTGACCGGATAAATTAATCGTTTTTTGCAATTAAACCTGACTTTTTTGTCAACTTTATATTTGTTAGTTGTCCGTCATTAGTTATTCGTAGTTCTAAACAAACTACTGACTACCGACTACCGACTACCGACTACCGACTAATTATGAGTGCAGCAATCGAAGCAATCGCCAATCAAACTTATAAATACGGATTCGTCACGGACATTGAATCAGATGTCGCTCCGCGTGGCTTAACGGAAGATACCGTTCGCTTAATTTCCTTTAAAAAAAATGAACCGGAGTGGATGCTCGAATGGCGACTGAAAGCCTTTCGTCATTGGTTGACGATGAAGGAGCCCGAATGGCCTAACGTCCATTATCCGAAGATTGATTATCAGGACATCGTCTATTATTCGGCGCCCAAGCCGAAGGAAAAAAAGGCGAGTCTTGATGAAGTTGACCCTGAATTAATTGACACCTTCAATAAGCTAGGCATTCCGCTCAACGAACAAAAAATGCTGGCGAACGTGGCAGTTGATGCGATCTTCGACAGCGTTTCCGTAGCAACAACATTCCGCGCCAAGCTCGCCGAAGCAGGCGTGATTTTCTGTTCGTTTTCTGAGGCGGTGCATGAATATCCTGAACTCATTAAAAAATATTTAGGCTCCGTAGTTCCTTACACCGACAATTATTTTGCGGCTTTAAATTCGGCGGTTTTCTCGGATGGATCGTTTTGCTTTATTCCTAAAGGCGTGAAATCCCCGATGGACTTGTCCTCGTATTTCCGCATTAATAATCCCGACTCAGGGCAATTCGAGCGCACGTTGATCGTGGCTGAAGAAGGCAGTTATGTTTCATATTTGGAAGGCTGTACCGCGCCAAAATTTGACAAGAATCAGTTGCACGCAGCAGTGGTCGAATTGATTACCCTCGACGATGCAGAGATCAAATATTCGACGGTGCAAAACTGGTACGCGGGCGACGAAGACGGCAAAGGCGGCATTTATAATTTCGTCACGAAACGCGGCGCGTGTCGCGGCAAAAATTCCAAGATTTCGTGGACACAGGTTGAGACTGGCTCCGCGATTACGTGGAAATATCCGAGCTGCATTTTGCAGGGCGATAATTCCATTGGCGAATTTTATTCCGTAGCGTTGACCAATCATCATCAGCAAGCCGACACAGGAACCAAGATGATTCACATTGGCAAAAACACCAAAAGCCGTATCATCAGTAAAGGCATTTCCGCAGGCGTTTCCAGCAACAGCTATCGCGGTTTGGTGAAGGTTTTACCAAAGGCGGAAGGCGCGAGAAATTATTCGCAATGTGATTCGTTATTGATCGGATCAACGTGCAGCGCCAGCACTTTTCCATATCTCGAAATTGGCAACAATACTGCCAAAATTGAGCATGAAGCTTCGACTTCAAAAATCAGCGCCGAGCAGGTTTTCTATTTTAATCAGCGCGGCGTTTCGACTGAAGATGCGGTTTCGATGATTATCAACGGATTTTGCAAAGAAGTTTTCCGCGAATTGCCGATGGAATTTGCGGTTGAGGCGACAAAATTATTAGGACTAAAACTCGAAGGAAGCGTTGGATAATTTAATGAGCGACAAAATTACAGAAATTGAAAATTCACTACCACCCGTACCGCAAAAAGGTGGCAATTACGATCACGCCGTTCGCACCGGAAATTTGGTGTATCTCGCTGGCAAAGGTCCAATCAGCAATGTGCAGGGCAAGGTCGGCGCGGAGTTCACCAAAGAACAAGGCTATCAGTACGCCCGCGAAACCGGGATGAATTTGCTGGCAGTTTTGAAAGAAGAACTCGGCACGCTGCGCAAAGTAAAACGCGTAGTCAAAGTGCTGGGAATGGTGAACTCGACGCCGGATTTTGGCGAGCATCCGTTTGTCATTAATGGTTGTTCAGATTTATTCGTTGAAGTGTTCGGCGACAAAGGTAAGCACGCACGCTCCGCCGTTGGATTCATTGCGCTGCCGCATCAAATCCCCGTCGAAATTGAAGCGATTATTGAGGTGGAAGACTAATTTTTTCATCCACGAAGGAACACGAAGTGATACTAAGTCAAAATTCTTCGTGCTCCTTCGTGTTACTTAGTGGATAAAAACTAATGCTCGAAATTCGTAATTTACACGCAAAAATTGAAGACAGAGAAATTCTGAAAGGTATCAACCTAACCATTAACGCGGGAGAAATTCACGCGATTATGGGGCCGAACGGTTCCGGCAAAAGTACGCTGGCTAAAGTCCTTGCGGGACATCCCGACTACGAAGTCACCGAGGGTGAAGTGCTCTATTTTGGAAAGAATTTATTAGAGCTTGAACCTGATGCTCGTGCCCGCGAAGGCATCTTTCTCGCCTTTCAATATCCAATTGAAATTCCCGGCGTCAGCAATGCGAATTTTCTACGGATGGCGTACAACGAAAAAGCGAAGCATCACGGTCAGGAAGAACTTGATCCCCTCGAATTCGATGATCTAATTCACGAAAAAATCAAAATTGTCGAAATGGACAAAAGCTTTATCAATCGCTCAGTCAACGAAGGGTTTTCCGGTGGCGAAAAAAAGCGCAACGAAATTCTGCAAATGGCAGTGCTGGAACCAAAACTCGCAGTGCTTGATGAAACCGATTCCGGCCTGGATATTGACGCGCTGCGGATTGTCGCAGGTGGCGTCAATCATCTCACCAATAAAAACAACGCTATCGTGCTGGTCACGCATTATCAACGCCTGCTGAATTATATCGAACCGCATTTCGTTCATGTGCTCTACAACGGCCGCATTGTGAAATCTGGCGGCAAAGAATTAGCGATGGAGCTTGAGCAAAAAGGCTACGACTGGATCAAGACCGCAGCGAACGCGGCGTAAAGGAACTGTTATGAACAAGATTTCAATTCGTTATTGCACACGCTGAAATTATTTACCGCGTGCCGCCCGTGTGGCGGAATTGCTAAAAAAAGAACTTGATACCGAAACAGAATTGATTAAGGGAGATGCGGGCGAATTCACAGTTTGGGTGAATGAAAATTTAGTCGCTAAAAAAGGCTGGCTTGGTTTTCCCAGCGATGAGAAAGTATTGGAGGGTGTGAGAGCTGCACTCTCGAAATAAATTATGCTGCAAATAGCTAAAGAAAAAGAGATGAATCAATACCTCGCAAGGTTCGCCGAAGTCGAAAGCAAACGCGGCGACGCTCCGGCGTGGCTGAAACATTTGCGCGCGAATGCGATTGCGCAATTCGAGCAATTAGGTTTCCCGACCACGCGCCACGAAGAGTGGAAATACACTAACGTTGCGCCGCTGCTAAAGCAGGATTTTTCAATTCCGCAAACAAGCGCCAACATTAACGTCGAAGCGTTCACGTATCCCGAATCGCAAACTAGCCAATTAGTTTTCGTGAATGGAATTTATGCGCCAAAACTCTCAAATGTTTCAGCCATTCCCGCGAGCGTAACGATTGCGAATTTGCCGGCAGCCAATCAAAAAGTCGTCAGTGAATATTTTGCGACACAGGCGAATTATGACAATGATGCATTCACTGCATTAAATACAGCGTTTGCGTGCGACGGCGCATTTGTCTTGATACCACGTGGCATAATTGTTGAAGCGCCTATTCATCTGTTGTTCGTTTCGACCAATCAAACAGTTGCTTATCCGCGTGTATTGATCGTCGCAGAAGAAGGCGCCATCGCGACGATTATTGAAAGCTATGTTGCGCCCGGCGATGATGAAATTTATTTCACCAATGCCGTGACCGAAGTCATCACAAAAGCTGACGCCAACCTCACGCATTATCGTTTGCAGGCGGAAAGTACTAAGGCGTTTCACATCGCTACGACAGCCGTGCAGCAGGAAAGCAAAAGCACATACGCATCGTATGCAATTTCAATTGGCGGCGAAATTGCGCGGCATGATTTGAACGTCAAACTCGATGGCGAACACATTGAAAGCACAATTGACGGGCTTTATGTTGGCACGGGCAAACAACATATAGACAATCACACGACGATGGATCACGCGCATCCGCATTGCAATTCGTTTCAATTATACAAAGGCATTCTTGACGAAAAAGCCCGCGCCGTTTTCAATGGCAAAGTCTTCGTCCGCGCAGGCGCAATGCTCACCGATGCGAAACAGTTGAATAAAAATTTATTACTCTCGAAAGACGCGCACGTAGACACCAAGCCGCAACTCGAAATTTACGCCGACGACGTGAAATGCTCGCACGGCGCGACGGTCGGGCAATTGGAAGAAGACGAATTGTTCTATTTGCGCAGTCGCGGATTGAAGACGGAAACGGCGCGCGCATTATTAACATTTGGTTTTGCTGAAGATGTCATTAGTAAAATTAAAATTGCATCGGTGCGCAAACAATTGGATAGAATCGTGCTGACAAGATTGCAGCAGAAATTGGAGGTGATTTGATATGGTTTTGGTACGTCCCTTAGATTTTCGCGGAGACAAAGGAAGGTCTGAATTAAAAGCGTTGTTTGATAGCGGCTCGACATATTCTTGCCTGAGTCCAGAAGTTGCCGACAAATTAGGAACGTCGCTAAATCTTCCTGATCCGCTAGAAGTCGAAACCGCTGACAAAGGGCATTTCATCCGTATCGAGAAACGCGTGTCACTTGATTTCTATCTTAACAACCTTCGCTTAACAGACGAGTTCATGGTTGTTCCAGGTCTTTCTGAAGAGGCAATCATCGGCGCGACTACGATGCAAAAATGGCGTATTAAACTTGATTTCGAGCACGATGAAATCGTGACCGATCCGCGCGCGAATCGTTTAATCTTAATGTAAATTTTATGGCCTCTCTTCTTGCACTTAGAACGATTGGAATTATCGAAGGAACTTCTTTTCTTACCTTGCTCGGCATCGCAATGCCGCTGAAATATTTGTACGGGCAACCGGAGATGGTGCGCGTTGTTGGCTCCATTCACGGCGTACTTACGATCCTTTACATTTTACTTTTAATCAACGTCAGCACTCGTTTGCAGTGGTCGTTCAAAACTACTGCGCTTGCATTTATCGCATCGCTGATTCCGTTTGGAATGCTGTACGCTGAATTCAATATTTTTCGCAAAGCGGTGCAATCATAATGACGATGAATACTAAAACTGCTCCTGAATTTAATGTCGAAGCCATTCGCGCTGAGTTCCCAATTCTCAAAGAAAAAGTGAACGGCAAACCGCTCGTGTATTTGGACAACGCCGCGACTTCGCAAAAGCCGCAATGTGTGATTGATACAATCAGTTATTATTACGCGGCGCAAAATTCCAATGTGCATCGCGGCGTGCATTATTTGAGCCAACTCGCTACACGCGAATTAGAAGGCGCGCGCGACATCGTTAAGAAATTCCTGAATGCGGCGAGCGATAAAGAAATTATCTTCACCAAAGGCACAACTGACGGCATCAACCTTATAGCCCAAAGCTATGGTCGCAAGTTCATCAAAGAAGGCGATGAAATTATTATTTCTGCGATTGAACACCACGCGAACATCGTGCCGTGGCAAATGCTGTGCGAACAAACGGGTGCAGCGTTGCGCGTCATTCCGATCAATGATGACGGCGAATTATTGATGGAAGAGTACGAAAAACTACTCAATCCAAAAACAAAATTCGTGTCGGTGAATTACGTTTCCAACGCGCTCGGCACAATCAATCCAGTAAAACGAATTATCGAACTCGCGCATGCACAGGACGTTCCGGTGTTAATTGATGGAGCGCAATCGGCTCCGCATTTGAAAGTAGATGTGCGTGAACTGGATTGCGATTTTTATGCGTTCTCAGGTCACAAAGTTTGCGGCCCGACGGGTATCGGCATTCTGTACGGCAAGCAACATTTGCTCGAACAAATGCCTCCGGTGCAAGGCGGCGGTGATATGATTCGCACGGTGACGTTTAAGAAAACGACGTACAACGATTTGCCGTACAAGTTAGAAGCAGGTACGCCACACATCGAAGGCGGCATCGGCTTGGGTCGTGCCATTCAATACCTCGAAAGCATTGGCCTTGATAATATCGCAGCGTATGAACATGAATTGCTGGAATACGCGACTGAGCTGATTGGCGGTATCAAGGGAGTGCGAATCATCGGCACGGCGCGCGAAAAAGCAAGTGTCTTGTCATTCATCATTGATGACATTCATCCGCACGACATCGGTACAATTTTGGATCAGGAAGGCATCGCCATCCGCGCCGGACATCATTGTGCGCAACC